>JAEYQF010000407.1 GCA_023410155.1 Verrucomicrobiota bacterium
GGCGTCTGTTTTGTTCCGCGCCCCCCGGCGGGGGCGGGGAAGCTGGGGTGTGTTCGGATTCTGGATCTTCGTCGCGGTTGTCATCTATGTGACGCTGGGCTTCCGATACCGCCTCGTGCTCCTCGCGGGCGGCCTGACCTTCATCTACTATCTGCACCTTCGAAAGCGACCCAACCTGTTGTTCTTTTCGCTGGTCGCTACGGCGTTCGTGGTGGCGATGGGCATCATCGGCGCAACGCGCAGCTATGGCTCCGGGCTGAATCTTTCCCGCCACAATCAAACATTGGGGCAGTCGTTTCTCAGCGGATTCGGCGAGGCGAGTATCTTCGCCACTTCGGGCGCGGTCGTGCATCACGTGCCGGTTGATCGGCCCTTTGTCTGGTGGTAACCCATCAAGCAAACGATGGTGATGCCCATCCCTTCACAACTCTATCCCGCAAAGGCTACAAACGCCTACATGGTCGAGACGTTGATGACGATCTATGGACCGGATGCCTATCAGGGCGCTGCCTTCATGTTCTTTGCCGAAGTTTATCAGATGTTCTGGTGGCCTGGGATCGTCATCGCGCACGTGGTTCTAGGCTGGGTTTGTCGCTGGCTATGGCAGTGGTATCGACTTCGCGAAGGCGACCCGCTCGCTCTGATCGTTTACGCTGCAGCGATTCCCTTTCTCTACGTGCTCTATTCGCGCGGCTACCTGCCGCAGATTGTCATGATCTTCTGCTTCTCGGTGGCGCCCGCGATCGCGCTCTATCGCTGGCCGAAGCTGGTGGTGGGCGCTGCCCGCGGATTCGGTCGCGCCGAACCGCTGGATTCGCGAGGCAAGGGGCGTGGGCAGGGAATGCCACAGTATCTCCGGGTGCTGCCGCTACCAGGTGCAGGGCCTGATCCGCGTCTTCATCGCTGATCTTCGGCTACGGGAGGGCAAGTGCGGCTGCTCCGCGCTGGAATGGTAAAATGAAAATCAGTTTCCTTGCCCCGACTCTGAACGCTCGGGCAGGCGGGATCATTTCGGTGGTGGAGTCACTTGGCGCGGCGCTGAGGGTCTTGCCCCGGACTTCCGTCGATTGCTTTGCTCCGCGCAGTCTCTCGATCTCTGATCTGGCGCTGGGTCGATCGCGGCGCGCGCTCGTGGAGTCCGTGACGAATGCGGCCTCTGACATTGTGCACACGCATGGTCTTTGGCTGGTTCACTCGCAAGCGGGGGCCGACTTGAGAAGGCGCGGTGCGCTGCCGGAAGTGGTTTCGCCGCACGGAATGTTGGATCCTTGGGCGATGCGCCACCAGCGGTGGAAAAAGCGATTGATGTGGCTTTGGACCGAGCGCAGTCATCTCGCGAATGCGTCTGTGGTTCACGCCCTGTGTGCACCCGAACACGAAGCCGTGCGACGGCTGGGCCTGTCGGTGCCGGTGGCGCGGATTCCCAACGGAGTGCGACTGCCCAAACCGGCGGCGCCCATGCCCGCGCCGTGGGCGGACGTTTTTCCGGCAGGTTCGAAGGTGCTGCTCTATCTCGGCCGGATGCACCCGAAGAAAGGCGTGCTTCCGCTGATCGATGCGTGGGCGAAATCGAAGGCCAGGCGCGGGGAGTGGAAGCTCGCGCTCTTTGGCTGGCAGGAAAACGGCCACGGCGAGCAATGCCGCCATGCGATCGAGCGTCATGGGATTGCGGATACATGCCGTTGGTTCGGCCCTGCGTTCGGCGACCTTAAGACGGCGGCTTATGCCAATTCGAATGCGTTCGTTTTGCCGTCGTTCAGTGAGGGGCTGCCGATGACGATTTTGGAAGCATGGGCGCACCGATTGCCGGTCTTCATGACTGCGGCGTGTAACCTGCCCGAGGGTTTCGCGGCGGGAGCCGCGCAGGAAATTGCGACGGAGCCTGAGCGATTGGCCGAGCAACTGGATCAGGGACTCATCGCAAACGGAGCTGACGCGCGGCGAGCGGCGATGGGCGAGGCAGGGCGGGCACTCGTGGAGCGAAACTTCACGTGGGAGCGAATCGCCGGCCAGTTCGTTGAACTGTATCAGTGGGCGATCAACGGCGGCTCGCGTCCCTCGTTTGTAGAAACCTGATTTCATTCGCGCACTGCGATACTCACCGCGTTGTGCCTGCAACCCTCAACTGGTGACCTTTGAAACAGCTCTGAATCCATGAGAGGTCGACTCTACTACAGCCGAACGGATTATCTCCTGCGTGCAGTCTGGAGTCTGCTCGCGATTGTTTTCCGACTCAGTCCACGCGTGTGGCATGGCAGCCGTCGAGGCATTCTCCGCCTGTTGGGTGCGAAGATCGGCGCTCGCGTGGCAATTTTCCCTTCGGCGCGGATCACGTTTCCATGGCTGCTCAGAGTGGGGGCGCGCTCGACGATCGCGTGGGATGTTAAGATTTATAACTTGGGCGAGATCGCGATCGGCGAACGTGTCGTCATCTCGCAGGGCGCGCATCTCTGCGCTGGCACCCACGACTACGAGCAACCGGCGTTCCCGCTGCTGAAAAAAGGGATCACCATCGGCGATGATGTTTGGATCGCGGCCGACGCATTCATCGGCCCGGGTGTGCGAATCGGGTCGGGTGCGGTGGTGGGAGCGCGAGCCGTCGTGATCTCCGATGTGCCCGAGCGGGCGGTCGTCGCCGGGAATCCCGCCCGGGTCGTGAAGACCCGGAACTATACCGGGCCCAATCTCTGATTTGAAAACGTCGGTGCGAATCGAGTTCTACAATTCCGTGGCAGGCGAGCGTCTCTGGGCAGAGCTTTGCGCGGAACTCACGCGCTTGGGATGGGAGGCTTCGATGATCTCCGCCGTGGCACCGCAGGAGTATCGGAACGCGAAGTCAAAGTGGGCGAGGTTGTGGCTGCGTTGGCGGCTCACCGGCGGTTTTGCGTTGTCGTGTGCCGCCCGATTGCTGCGCGCCAGGTGGTCACGATCGAAGGTTCCAGTCATCCGGGTGGTCACGACCAATCCATTTTTCTTACCCGCGTGGGTGCAGTTCTTTTCTCCCCGCCGCGATCGCACGGTTCACCTGTTGTTTGATCTTTATCCCGAAGCTTTGGTCGCGGCTGGATGGGCCCGACCAGGCTCTTGGCTGGCCCGCATCATTGCACGTATCACCCGGCGCACGCTGCGGCGCTGCGACGCCACCGTTTTTCTCGGCCATCGCATCGAAGAGCACGTGAGCCGTGTGCATGCGCGGGCGCCGCTGAGTGCCGTCATTCCGGTCGGGGCGGCTGGCTCGGCTTTCCAAGCGACAGCCCCGCGATTCATTCCCGCTGCCGAGCCCGTGACGGTTCTCTACGCCGGAGTCATGGGGCGTATGCACGACGTGGATACGTTGACAGGTGCGCTGGCAGCCGGCGTTCCCGCCGGGATTCGCCTTCGCGCTCATGCTCGGGGGCGCGGCGCGCAGTGGCTGAGAGCGCAACCGGGCAGCGACCAGATCATGTGGGGCGAGGCCTTAGGCGATGCCGAATGGGAGCACGCCATGAACGAGGCGGGAGTTGGACTCATCACCTTGGCCGATGGCGCGGAAAGGGTCGCCATGCCGAGCAAAACCTACAGCGCGCTCGTGGCGGGCCAGGCGGTGCTGGCGGTCTGTCGGAGCGATTCCGACCTCGCGGCGCTGGTCCGTGAGCATGATTGCGGCTGGGTCGTCGAGCCGGGCGACGTGGCGGGACTTCGCGCAACCTTGCAGTCGATTGCGACGGACCGCGCAGGTCTGCAAGGGAAGCGAGAGCGCGCGTTTGCGGCGGGCCACGCTCACTTCGCGATGGCACCGGTGGCATGTCGCTGGGCGGAGCTGTTTCGCCAGGTCGAGGAGCAGGCCTCGGAGCG
>JAEYQF010000069.1 GCA_023410155.1 Verrucomicrobiota bacterium
TCCGCGAGATTGTCGAAGCGACTCGGGCGCACGTTTCCGCCCATTTCCCGAATGATCGCGGCAAACGTCTCGCGCATATTCGCAACCTGCCGGATCTCGTGCTCCGACCACTCCCAATGGAAACGCAGCACCGGGATGCCCCACTTGTCCTTCACCTCCGGATCGAGTTCGCAGAACGATTTTTCGTTGGGGATCATCTCACCGCGGCCCGACATCCACACGAAGGAACCGTAGTAGCGGCGGCAGTCTTCCTTGAACGCGCGTCCGTAGCTGCCGCGCGTAAACTGTTCGAGACCCGCAAACGAAAACGCATTCGGCATCTCGCGGCCCGAGCCGAGTTCGATGTGATAGCCGCGCGCAAAATCCAATTTGCCCGCGAGTTGCTCTTGGTAGAGCCACCACGGTGAATACAGGTGCATGCCACCCGCGCCGTCGTCGTTCATCGGCGGCAATCCTTCGAGCAACGGGATCTGTCCACCGAGTCCCGTGCCGACCGTATCCATGACGTATTTGCCGACCAGCCCGCTCGAATTCGCGAGACCTTGCGGAAACGATTTCGATTTGGAATTGAGCAGCACGCGCACGGATTCACACGCGCTCGCCGCGACCACGACGATGCGCCCGCGCACGTGGCTTTCGCGTCCGGTCTTTTTGTCGATAAACGTCACACCCGTTGCCTTGCCCGCATCGTCCACGGTGATCTCGCGAGCCATGGCATCGGTCAGGATATCGAGATTACCGGTCGCGAGCGCCGGCGGCAGATGCACCGTCGTCGACTGATAGTTGGCGCGGATCGAACAACCGCGTCCACACGGCGTCGCCCAGAAACACGCGGCCCGCGCCTGCATATCCGCCGACAGGATACGCTGCGCTTTCGTATTCCCGGGGTGCAGTTTCCGCGGGATGTTCACGTGATCCATCTTCTGCGTGAGCACCGCGCGATGCGCCGGAACCACGGGCACGCCGAGTCGCTTCGCGCGATCGCGGATGAGCAGTTCACCCAGCCGCGGCTTCGGCGGCGGCTGCAACACGCCCGGCGACGAATCCGGCGTGGTTTCCATCCCCTCGTTCGAGCCGTGCACGCCGCTCAACATCTCGCCGTTGTCGTAATACGGCGCGAGATCCTCGTAGCTCAGCGGCCAGTCAAAACCGAGACCATCGCGGCTGTAGGGTTTGAAGTCGTAGGGTCCGTTGCGCAGCGAAATGCGCGCCCAGTGATTGGTGCGACCGCCGAGCATGCGCGAGCGCCACCACATGAACTGCTTCTTCGGTTCGTCGGACGCGTTGACATACGGTTCGTTCGGCACGGTCCAGCCGCCGTCGACCGTCGCGTCGTGAAACCCGAATGGCTTCTCCGGCGTGCCGGAACCGCGCAGCGGCGCTTCGCGATTCGTCTGAAACATCGGCGTCTCTTTCACCGGATCGTAGTTTCGTCCGGCTTCGAGGATCAGCACTTTCGCGCCTTCCATGCACAACGTGTAGGCCGTCTGTCCTCCACCCGCACCCGAACCGATGATCACTGCATCATAAAACGCCTGGGCCGTGTCCGGGGTAACAAAAGCCATGTCGGGGAAACAGGTGGGGAACTCCACCAAACGCAATCCGAGGTCCTCAGGGAAGCCCGAATCGACCCGCACCTTGTCCTGACTCGGTGCGGACCTTGGCCCGAGGGTGTGCGCACCGGGTCGCGACCTGGTCCGGACTGTGGCTCGACTCGGGACGCACTCCGCCCCGAGTCGTCACAACGCCATCGCCGCCCACGGCGGCACGGGAAACTCGCGACCACGCACATGATCGTTGAGGAGATTCTCGAGCCACGGCCGCGAACTCCGGCAAGCCACGACACTGAAATACGTTTTCCCCTCCCGCTGTCGCAGCTCATACGTGCTGATCTCGATCGCGATCGGAGATGTCTCGCCCACGAGTTCGCAGGCCACGGAGATGGACTTGCGCGCGGAATCGATGCGCAGTTCGCGCACGACGCCATAGCGGGCGATCAGGTCGTTGAGGTAGGTTTGGGCCGCGCGCCCGGCCATCGCGTCTTTGGCGGATTTGAACATCGGAGGGGAATGGGAGAAGGAGACAATGGGACCGGCGAAAAGGAGTCGCGTTCGCGAGCGAACATTCGCCGGGTGTCCGGATGGCGCAAGAACCGCGAGGGCGGCCGCCTGTCCGAGCGTTTACCCCGCGATGAAACTCTCCTCCACTCACCTCAAGCGTTACCGGGAAATCGGGCGGCTGTTCTGGAAATACGGTCGCTCCGATCTCGTGCAAAAAATGTCGTCGGCGCAGGCCTTCGGGCTCGAGGAGATGTCCGACGAGGCGGTGCGAGATCCAGCCGCGCCCGAGCAACTCGCCGACGATCTGGAGGCGATGGGACCAACTTACGTGAAGCTTGGACAGGTGCTCGCGGGCCGGCCGGATTTGCTGCCTCCGCGATACTTGAAGGCGCTCGCGCGGCTGCAGGATAGCGTGAAGCCGTTTCCGTTCGAAGAGGTGGAGCAGATCGTGATGGGCGAATTGGGCGTGAGGTTGTCCAAGGCATTTTCTTATTTCGAGGAACAGCCGATGGCCGCTGCGTCGCTCGGACAGGTGCACGCCGCAGCGCTGCGCGATGGGCGTCGCGTCGTCGTGAAAGTGCAGCGCCCGGAGATCCGCCGACAGATCGCAGAGGATTTCGAGGTGCTGGCGCAGATCGCGGCGTTTCTCGACGAGCACACCGAGATGGGCCGGCGGTATCGCTTCACCACGGTGCTCGAGGAGTTTCGCCAGACGCTGCAGCAGGAGCTCAACTACGAGCGGGAGGCGCAGAACCTGATCGCGGTCCGCGAAAGCCTGCGCGAGTTTCGCCAGATCCAAGTGCCTTCGCCAGTGCTGGACTATTGCACGCGCTCGGTGCTCACGATGGATTTCGTCACCGGGCGAAAAGTCACCGCGCTTCCGCCGATCGCCCGGCTCGATCTGGACGCGGCCGGGCTCGTGGACGAACTGTTTCGCGCCTATCTCAAGCAGGTGTTGGTCGACGGCCTTTTCCACGCGGATCCACATCCCGGGAACGTGTTCATCACCGACGACGGGCATCTCGCACTCCTGGACCTCGGCATGGTGGGCCACATCGCCCCGGGCATGCAGGACAGTCTGCTACGACTGCTGTTGTTGTTGAGCGAGGGCAAAGGCGAGGACGCAGCCGACCTCGTGATCCAGATCAGCGAGCGGCTGGAGGATTTCAATCCGGCGGAGTTTCGCCGGCGCGTCGGGCATCTGGTGGCTTCGCGTCGGGATCAAGGGCTGACGGAAATGAGTGTCGGCCAGTCGCTGCTCGACGTCAGCCAGGACGCCCGTGACAACGGGCTTTTCGTGCCCAGCGAGTTGACCCTCTTGGGCAAGACGCTGCTCCAGCTCGACGAGATCGGACGCATCCTGCACCCGGAGTTCGAGCCGACCGAGTGTATCCGGGAGAATGTGGCAACGCTGATGTCGCAACGCATGCGGAAGGATTTTTCCCGCGCCGGGATGTTCAGTTCGGCGCTGGAACTTCGCGGTTTCCTCGGCGCGCTGCCTGGGCGGTTGAACCAGTTGCTGGACCTCGTGAGCAACTCGCAATTGGAGGTGCGCGTCCGCTCCACCGATGCTTCGACCGTGCTCGATGGCATGCAGAAGATCGCGAATCGCATCACCGCGGGGCTGGTCTTGGCGGCACTGATCGTAGGTGCCTCGCTGCTGATGCGCATCCCGACGCGGTTTACCCTCTTCGGATATCCGGGGCTGGCGATCCTGTGTTTCATCGCGGCCGCCGGCGGCGGGTTCTGGCTCGTCGTGTCGATCTTCTTGGGCGATTACCGCGCAAAGAAGAAGCCGCGGCGTTAGTCCAATCTCCGATAGCTGCGGGCGGTATCTGCCGCGAGAACCGCCGGCCGGGCAAGCGGTCGGGGTCAAACATGCACCCCGACACCATGTCCTACTGGCAGGCCTCCGCCGCGCTTCCGCGGTTCCCCCGAGTCTCTTCGGACCTGAACGTTCACGTCTGCGTGATCGGCGCGGGCATCACCGGCATCACTGCGGCCGCGCTGCTGAAACGCGCGGGGGTGTCGGTCGCGCTGATCGATCGCGCCCGGTGCGGGGGAATCGATACGAGTCACACGACGGCGCATGTGACTCATGTTTACGATATCGGGCTGGCGGAGATGCAGCAGAGCTTTGGTCCCGATGTGGCACGTGCGGTCTGGCACGCCGGCATCGCCGCAATCGACCAGATTGACACCAACATCCGATCCGGCGGGATCGATTGCGATTTCCGCTGGGTGCCAGGTTACCTGCACCTGCCCTTCAAGGCCGGAGACGACACGGCCGAACATCTCAAGACGATCTCCGAGGAGGGCCGCCTCGCGCGCGAACTGGGCTTCCGGGTCGAAGCACTCGATCGCGTGCCGTGCTTCGAGACCGCCGGCCTCCGTTTTCCCCGACAGGCGCTCTTCCACCCGCTGAAGTATCTCGCCGGTCTGCTCGCGCAGCTCTCCGGTGAAGGCTGCCACATCTTCGAGGAGAGCAGCGCCACCGACATCGAGACCGAGCCTCTCGCCGTTCGCGTAGGGGATTATCGGATACGTTGCCGTCATGTCATCGTGGCTACGCACAATCCGGTGGCCGGCCTCGGCGGCGGTCTGCGCGCGAATCTGCTGCAAACCAAGCTCTCGCTTTACCAAACCTACGCCCTCGGGGCGCGGCTGCCGCTCGGCACGATTCCCGAGGCGGCCTACTGGGATACGAGCGATCCCTACAACTACCTGCGTGTCGAGCACCGCGGGAGCTACGATTACGCGATCTACGGCGGTGAAGATCACAAGACCGGTCAGGAGACCGACACGGCGGCGTGTTTCGCGCGACTGGAGCGGCGATTCCACGAGTTCGCCCCGCAGGTTGCCATCGATCACCGCTGGTCAGGGCAGTTCATGGAGAGCAACGACGGCCTGCCGTTTATCGGGCAGTTCGACGAACACGTGTTCGTTTCAACGGCGTATTCCGGCAACGGCATGACGATGGGCACGCTTGGCGGCATGATGGCCGCGGACGCGGTGCTGCATCGCAAGAACCCATGGCAGGAACTCTTCGATCCGCACCGCAAGAAGGTCTTCGGCGGCGCGTGGGATTTCATCAAAGAGAATGCCGAATATCCGTTTTATCTTTTGCGCGACTGGATCGGTGGAGCGGAAGGCGACTCGCTCGCCGAACTCGATCGCGGCCAGGGAAAGGTCCTGAAGATCGACGGAAAAAAGGTTGCGGCGCATCGCGACGAAAACGGCAAGGTCACGCTCTGCTCCGCTGTGTGCACGCACATGCAATGCATCGTCGCGTGGAACAACGCCGAGCAGACATGGGATTGCCCGTGTCACGGTTCTCGTTTCAAGCCATCGGGCGAAGTGATTTCCGGTCCGGCGGATGAGCCGCTGGAGCGCGTCGATTCGAGCGCATAGCTATCTTCGCACGAGCCCTCATTTGAAGAGGACCCGCGAGTCTCGAGCGACGCGCGAAAAAAGGCGCCGGGCTTTCGCCCGACGCCTTTGCTATGGCTAAACTGATTTGGAGCTCCGCGCTTATTCGCGCTTAGAAGCCTCGTCGAGGATGTCGCCGAGGTTCATCATGTCCGTGCCAGCGCTGCTGCGGTTGAGCGCTTCGTAGCTGGCGGTCTCGGCGGCGAGCTGCTCGGAGGAGTAGTTCGCGGCCTTGATGGACAGACCGAGGCGACGCTCGTCGCGGTCGATCTTGATGACGCGGGCGGTGACTTCCTGGCCGGGCTTGAGCACGTCCTTCACCTTCTCGATGCGCTCCTCGCTGATTTGCGAGATGTGCACGAGGCCATCGATGCCGTCCTTCAGCTCCACGAAGGCGCCGAACGACGTGATCTTGGTGATGGTGCCCTTCACGACGTCGCCAATGCGGAAGAACGAGTCGATGTCCGACCACGGATCGGTTGCGAGCTGCTTCATGCCGAGGCTGATGCGCTGCTGGTTCGAATCCACGTCGAGCACGATCGCGTCCACTTCGTCGCCCTTCTTCAGGACTTCGGACGGATGGTTGACCTTGCGGGTCCAGCTCTTGTCGGAAACGTGCACCATACCGTCGATGCCTTCTTCGAGCTCGATGAAGGCGCCGTAGGTGGTCATGTTGCGGACCTTGCCGCGCACGCGGGCGCCGATCGGGTAGTTGTGGCGAACCATGTCCCACGGGTTCGGCTCGAGCTGGCGAAGGCCGAGCGAGATCTTCTGCTCATCCTTCTGGATGCCGAGAACAACCGCGTCGAGTTCCTGGACGACCTTGAGAAGTTCGGAGGGCTTGGAGATGCGCTTCGTCCAGGAC
>JAEYQF010000078.1 GCA_023410155.1 Verrucomicrobiota bacterium
CGGCAAGCTGGCACTGCGCGCGGAGTCGTGCGACGTGCACGCGCTTTTGAGATTGGTGTTCGAGATTGTCGGCGAAGAAGCCCGCGAGAAACGCATCGGGGTCGCGCTGGAACTAGGGGCGCAACGGTCGCAACTCAGGGGCGATCCGGCGCGTTTGCAGCAGGTATTTTGGAATCTGCTCCGCAACGCCGTGAAATTCACGCCCGCGGGCGGGCAGGTGAGGGTGCGATCCTTCGACTGCGGGCCGGTGACCGGTGACACACGCGAACACCGACTTTGCATCGAGGTCGTGGACAATGGCATGGGCTTCGATCCGGAGATCGGCGAAGGCCTGTTCGAGCCCTTTGAGCGGGGTGCGGCGCGGGGTGACTCGCGTTTCCCCGGCCTCGGCCTGGGGCTCGCCATCGCTCGGGCGATTGTGGACCTGCATGGTGGCCGCATCAGCGCCGAGAGCGCGGGTGTGGGCCGGGGTGCGACTTTCACGGTCGAGCTACCCCGGGCGCAGATGCCCCCGGCATCGCCTTCTGGTGGGACGAACGGGCATGTGTCATCCGCAAAAGCGGACGGTCCGTTGCGGCTCCTGGTCGTCGAGGATCACGCGCCAACGCTGGAGGTTCTGGCCCGCTTGCTCCGGCGGTCCGGGCATGTGGTCACGCCCGCGCGCAATGTCGCGGCGGCCCTCGCGGCGGCGGATAAGGAAGAGTTCGACGCCGTCCTGTCAGATCTCGGACTGCCCGACGGGACCGGCACGGACTTGATGGAGCAATTGCGAGCCCGGCACGGGTTGAGCGGGGTCGCCCTGAGTGGCTACGGCACCGAGGAGGATATCCGGCGCACGATGGCGGCCGGCTTCGTGGCGCATCTCACGAAACCCGTGGATATGAACCAGGTCCGGCGTGTCCTGCGCAGTTTCTCGCCGCGTCCGGCGCGTGCCTGAGAGCCGCTGCGTATCAAGCTGCCGGATACACGTAGCCGCTCCGGTAGTCGCGGCGCAGGAGTTTGTTGGCCGCCTCGTCGTTGCGCACGCGTTCGGCCACCGGATCCCACTCGATGCTGCGGCCGTGCTTCCAAGACAGCATGCCGAGCAGAGCCAGGTTGGTGGAGTAGTGAAGGTCCTCGAGGTCGCAGACCGGCGGCCGATCGTGCCGGATCGCACCGATGAAATCGGCCCAAAGCTCCCTGATGTTCTGGTCGTCGGGCTGGCCGAGTTTCGCAGGCTGAGTGACGGCCGGGCTGTCTGGATCGGTCGGATGAAAGGTCCAGCCCTGCTGCCAACCCAGGTGGAGCACGCCTTTCGATCCGTGGAAATGGCAGCCGACGTTCTCGCCCTTCTCCGCGCCGTGGCCGGCGAAGAGCCGGTGTTCCCATTGGACATCGAACGGGCCGAACGAATACGTGGCGAGCTGGTGATCGGGAGCGTCTGACGTCTGGGTGTCACCGCTGAGCACGGGCGCGCCGGCGACACTGCGACCGGCGGTCGAGTAAATGCGGGTCGCGTGGTTTTCGCCCGTGATCCAGCGCACCTGGTCGAGCCAGTGCACGCCCCAGTCGCCGAGCATGCCATTGGCGTAGTCGAGGTATTGTCGGAAGCCGATCGGATGAATGCCGCTGTGGAACGGCCGAAGTGGCGCGGGGCCGCACCATCGGTCCCAGTCGAGTCCTTTGGGGACTGCCTCCGCAGAGCGAGCCTCCTCCGGACCCTCCACGAACGTGTAGTTCACGAAACAGCGCACCATGCCGAGATCGCCGATGCCACCGTTGCGAATGAATTCGCGGGCGCTGACGTTGTGCGGCGAAACGCGGCGGTGGGTGCCGACTTGCACGACGCGGCCCGCGGCACGTGCGGCGTTCACCATGGCGCGGCCTTCCATGACCGTGTGGGCGATGGGCTTCTCCACGTAAACGTGCGCGCCGGATTTCACGGCATCGATCGTCGGCAGCGCGTGCCAGTGGTCAGGAGTGGCGACGATGACGATGTCTGGTTTCGTATCGGTCAGCAGGTCGCGGTAATCCGCGAAAGTTTTTGGCGTGTCGCCCGTGGCACGGCGCACGCGGGCGAGCGTCGCGGGGAGCGGACGAGCGTCGACATCGGCGAGTCCAACGATCTGGCACGCACCGCTGGCCATGGCTTCGCGGAGGATGTTGTTGCCCCACCAGCCGCAGCCGATGAGGGCGGTGCGAAACCGCGAGCCCGCGGAGACGAAAGAACTCGCCGCGCGCGCATAGCGGGGCAGTGAAGCGAGAGCGAGCGCGGCGGCGGAGGATTGCAGAAAGCGGCGGCGGTTCATGGCGAGGGGGAACGTGGGCCAGCTAAACGGGCCTGACTGCGAAAGCGAAGTCCGGATGACGATGCCTGCTGGAAAAGCCCGCGTTTGTGTGCAGAAGTGGGGAGCTTCGAACCCCATGAAATCGATCCTTCGACTCGTCTCACTTTTCGCAGGCTTGTGCTGCGTAGACTCGGCTGTGGCGTATGCGACCACCAGCGAATCCTTCGCCCTGGGTGCGTGGCGCCTGCAGGAACGGGCAGAGCATGTGTTGATCGTGACCGAGGGTTACTGGTCGAGGACAGTTTTCGACCGCGAGGCACGCCAGTTTGTGCGCACGTTCGGCGGCACCTGCTGGGTGAGCGGCGAGCACGTGGAGGGAAAAATCGAATTCGACTCGCAGGATCGCACGCGCGTGGGAGAGTTTTTCCGCACCACGGTAAGCGTGTCCGGCGATATTCTGCGCATGCCGCGGGAAGGGGGCGGTGAAGAAGTCTGGGAACGCATCGATCGTGGCGATCAGTCCCTCGCCGGCACCTGGCGCATCACGGGCCGTGTGGTGGACGGAACATTTTCCGAGATGCCGCTGCGCGCACGACGGACTTTGAAGATCCTGTCCGGCACGCGTTTTCAGTGGGTGGCGATCAACGTGGAGACCGGAGAGTTCTCCGGCACGGGCGGCGGCACCTACACGTTCGAAAACGGGCGTTACACAGAGAACATCGAGTTTTTCTCCCGCGACAACTCCCGCGTCGGCGCGCAGCTCGCCTTCGAGGGCGAGGTGAGCGGCGACACGTGGCGGCACCGGGGCCGCAGTTCGCGAGGTGACCCGATCGACGAAACGTGGGAGCGCTTCGTTCCGGTGGGCAACTAGCGCGAAGAACGAGAGGCCCCGCGGCGCTTCGCGGTGGTCTTCCGAGCGGCAGTTTTCCGAGCGGGCGTCTTCCGCGCCGCGGTTTTCCGCGATGAAACTTTCCGGGAGGCGGCGGAGCGCGACTTCGCGGTGGATTTCCGCGGTGCGCTTTTCTTGGCCGGTTTCTTCGTCTCGCCGGCTTTGCGGCGCTGTTTGTTGACGATGCGCGAGGCGACCTCCTCCTCGCGACCTTTGTAGCGCTTTTGCTTTTTGAACTTCGACTTCAGCTCCTTGTATTCGCGTTCGCGCTTGGGACTAGCTCCAGCAGGCATGGTGTTTCAGGGGTTGAGTTCAGGGCGGCTGACCGGGGCGGAAAAGCTGGAGCGAGGCAAATCCGGCGCCTGAGTGACGCGTATCTAGACCCGATCGAGCAAAGGCGGTTCGATCAACGCCGCGATCCGGAGCGCAAGGGGGCGCGACCCGAGCCGCACCGGGGCACGACCTGGTGCGCTCACGGGAGCGAGTAGGGCCATGATCGAGCGTGTAGTGGGATTTCCACTACACGGCGAATGTCTCACTTGCTGGCGCCAGGCGCGGGACGGGGCGGGCCGTAGTCGGCGGAGCGCGGCTGGCGCCCAAGATGCGCGGCGACTTGGCGGGCGGCGTAGGTCTCGCCGCCAGGGTTTTCGAGGAATCCAAGATCGCGAAACCACTCGAGGAAGCGCTGCGACCAGGTGCCGAACGCGATGCCACCCATGTTGGCCAGGCCGCCCGTGGCGGGCGGTTCGCCCGGCTCGGTCTTGTCGCCCGGATGTTTGCCGCGGGCGTAGAGGTGCATCTCCAGATTGGGCACGCCGTCACGATGAAGGGCGTTGAAATATTCCTGTGACCAGACGGCGTGAATCCATCCGCCCCAGCTCGGGCTGGCGATGAACGCCGGGGGCACGTTGCGCGGAATGACCGGAGTCTGGCCGCGAGCGAACGGCGACGGCCCGGTGTAGATCAGGGCGGCGAAATCCGGCCGTGAGGTGATCTTGGCGAGCGGGTTGCCGGGAACGTCGTTCTTGCGATCGAACTCCTCAAAGTAAATGGACGCGTAGGAGGCGAGTTCACCGCCGGCGGAGAAGCCCATGATGCCGATTCTCGCCGGATCGAGATTCCACTCCTTCGCGTAGGCGCGGACCAGCTTGATGGCTTGTAGCGCGTCGTGCACGCCGTCCACGTGCGGACTGTAGCCATCGCTGCGAAGTCGATTGCGGAGGATGACGGTGCTGACTCCGTGATGTGCGAAGAACGAAACGAACGGCGCAGCCTCGGAGCCGACGTTGAGAGAATTGTGCCCTCCTCCCGCGGCGAGGATGATG
>JAEYQF010000088.1 GCA_023410155.1 Verrucomicrobiota bacterium
GTGCTGCTCGAGGGCATGCCGGGCCTTGCGAAAACGCTGCTGGTGAAATCGCTCGGCACCGCCCTCGGCGTCCAGTTCGAGCGCATCCAATTCACACCCGACCTGCTGCCCAGCGACGTCGTCGGCACGATGATTTTCCAACCGAAGACCGGTGAGTTCTCCGCTCACCGCGGACCGATTTTCGCGAATCTCGTGCTCGCCGACGAGATCAACCGCGCCCCGGCCAAGGTGCAAAGCGCGCTGCTCGAAGCGATGCAGGAGCGCCAGGTTACGATCGGCGGACAGACTCACCCGCTCCCGAAGCCGTTCTTCGTGATGGCGACCCAGAATCCCGTCGAACAGGAGGGCACGTATCCGTTGCCCGAAGCGCAGACGGACCGTTTCCTTTTCAAATTGATCGTCGACTATCCCACGGCGGACGAAGAGGCGACGATGATGCAACGCTGGGGACAGGTGACCCAGCAGCCCGTGCTCACCCCGGCGTCCAGTGGCGAAGAACTGCTCGAACTGCGCCAGGAGGTCGACCGTATCCATGTCGCCCCTACAGTGCAGGGCTATATCCTCTCGCTCGTGCGAGCCACACGTGCGCTCGCCGATTCCACCGCGAAGAAACGCTATCTCACCTTCGGCGCGTCGCCTCGCGCGTCGCTGGCGCTCTTCCAAGCCGGTCGTGCTCTGGCGTGGTTGCGCGGCACAGACTATCTCTCGCCCGCGCTCGTGCAGGAGGTCGCCGCCGACGTGCTTCGCCATCGTATCGGCCTCACCTACGAGGCCGAAGCCGAGGAAGTCACCACCGACAAGATCGTCGCGCAGGTGATCGAGCAAACGCCCGTGCCGGCAAAATAGGATTCTTCCCGCCGCTCCGTTCTCCTTTCTCGTAATCGTTCGCGTTCTCGCAGCCGCGCACCGCTGTCAGCGCAGAGCCAACCAAATCGGGAACGAGGAAGAGAACGAACATCGAGAACGATCCTTGCGAACCATGTCCGACTCCACTCCCTTCGCCGCCCAATCACCGCTGGCGCTCCTGCGCCAGTTGGAGTGGCGCGTGCGGCATGCGGTAGAGAACATGCTCAGCGGCGAATATCGCTCCACGTTCCGTGGGCGCGGAATGGAATTCGATCAGGTCGTGCGCTACGAGTTCGGCGATGACGTGCGCGACATCGACTGGAACGTCACCGCGCGTCTCGGCGAACCGTATCGCAAGAAGTTCGTCGAAGAGCGCGAGGTGACGTTGCTCGTGTTGCTCGAGGATTCACCGTCGCTCCAGTTCGGCTCCGGGGAGTTCTCCAAACGCGAGGCGCTGCTGGAGCTCGCCGGACTCGTGATGATGCTCGGCGCCGTCAATCGAGACCGCGTGGGCTTCGTCTACACCTCGCCGTCCGGCTACCAGTTCCGCGAACCCGTGCGTGGGCGCGGCGCGATTCTGCACGCGGCGGCGACCTTGCTCGCCCAACCCGCGCCTTCGATCTCCGACCCGACCTCCGATCTCCCCGCTTCGAGTTACGAGATCCCTTGGCGTCTGCTCTCCCGCGCGGCGCCGAAGCACCGTGTGTTGCTCGGGCTCGGCGATTTCCCCCCGCGGGCGATTCCGGAAGGCTGGCCGGTCTTGCAGCGGCGCTACCAAACAATGGGATTCCGGGTCGAAGATCCGTGGGAACGCGAGCTGCCGGCGGGCGAACCGTTCGCCGCCTACGACGCGATCTCCGGCCGCCTTGTCACGATTGAGGGCAACGCGGCCGAGCGCGACGCCCACCGCGTGTGGCGTGAGCAACGCGACGCGCTGTGGCGTGCTTTATTTCCGGATACGATGAGTCGCCTGGTCGTCGGCACGGATCAAAACCGGCTCGACGCGCTGGTGCAGTTTTTTCACGCCCGCATGAGGAGCGGAGCGCGGTCATGAAGGACTTCACGTTCCACGACCCCTGGTGGTTCCTCGCGCTTGCGGCGATCCCAGCCGTCCTGTGGCTGCGCGGACGCCGGAGCGTGCCGGTGCTGCTCGTGCCATTTGCCGCCGCCTGGCATCGTGCATCCGCGATCTCCGTCTCGCGCTGGCCCGTCGCTCTCGGGGTCGTCGGACTCGTGGGCCTCATCGCTGCGCTCGCGCGTCCCCAGAAGATCGAGGACAAACGCGAGGTTCGCTCGCAGGGCTACGACATCGTCCTCGCGATGGACCTCTCCGGTTCGATGTTGTCGGAAGACTTCGAGCGCGGCGGCGACTCGATCAACCGGTTCGACGCGATCATGCCGATCGTCCGCGCCTTTGTGGAGCAGCGCTCGAGTGATCGCATCGGCATCGTGCTTTTCTCCGGCCGCGCCTACACGCTCGCCCCCCTCACCTTCGACCAACGCTGGCTGCTTTCCCAACTCGATCGCCTCAAGATCGGCCTTATCGAAGACGGCACCGCAATCGGTGACGGGCTCGGCGTCGCACTCACGCGCCTCGAACAGGCCAAGCACGAAGCCGGCGGCCAGCGGCAGGGCGCCTTTGTCGTGCTCCTCACCGATGGCGCCAACAACCGGGGCGCACTCGCTCCACTTCAGGCGGCTGAAATCGCGAAATCGCGCGGCATCCCGGTTTACACCATCGGCGCCGGCCGCAATGGTCTCGTTCGTTTTCCCGTGCTCGACGAGAACGGCCGCAAGCTGGGCTATCGGCGCGTGATGTCCGACCTCGACGAAGGCACGCTGCGCGAAATCGCAGAGATGACGGGCGGCCACTTCTTCCGCGCGATGGACACCGGCACGGTCCAAGCCGCCTTCAACGCGATCAACAAGGCGCAGAAGATCGAATTCCAGTCCAAGAGCTACCTGCTCACGACCGAGCTGTTTCCGTGGTTCGCGATTCCCGGTCTCGCCGCGCTGCTGCTCGCCGCGGTGATTGTTCGTGCGAAATCGAGCGGAGCGCCCGCGAAGACTCCCTTGAGCGCAAACGCCGCCGCGTCGTCGTCCAAGCCGGCACCAACGGAGGCTGTATCCACTTCGTCATGACCTTTGCCTCACCGCATCTGCTCTGGCTTCTGCTCGTGCCCGCGCTCCTGCTGCCGTGGGAGTTTCGACGTCGCCGCGTGATCGCGGCGCGCACCCACCCCAAGATCGTTCGCGCCGAAGCCGGGCTGCACGCGCTGCGGCTGCTCGCCTCCAGCGCTGCGCCAGCCTCATCCGGGGCGCGGGTTCGCCCGTGGCTGTGGCTTGCGGTCGCGTTCGCGATCGTGGCGCTCGCCCGGCCACAGTGGGGCCGGATCGACGAACCCGTTTTCGACCAATCGCGCGAAATCCTCATCGCGATCGATCTCTCCCGCTCGATGCTCGCACCCGACATCAAGCCGTCCCGGCTCGAGCGTTCCAAGCTGCTCACGCAGTCGCTGCTCGAGCGGCTTGAGGGCGAGCGCGTCGGTTTGATCGTTTTTGCCGGCACCGCTTTTCTCCAGAGTCCACTCAGCGCCGACTACGAGATCCTCCGCGATTTTCTGCCGGCGCTCTCGCCCGACTATCTGCCTCAAGGCGGCTCCAATTACCGCGCGCTGCTCGACGCAGCGCTGCAGGCCTTTGGCGCCACCAGTTCGGCCGATCGCTTTCTCATCGTGCTGAGTGACGGCGACGCGACGGACAACGATTGGCGCAGCCGCATCGCCACGCTGAAGGAACGCGGCGTCCGCGTCATCGGACTCGGTGTCGGCACCGACGCCGGCACGATGATCCCCGACGGCAGCGGTGGCTTCGTGAAGGACCCGCGCGGCGCAGTCGTGCTGTCCAAGCTCGAGAGCGCCACGTTGCGCACGCTGGCTGAAGAAACCTCCGGCACCTACCGCGACGCGAGCAACTGGGTCGATCTCGCCGGACTCGTCGCCGAGACGGTCGAGACCGGACGCAAGGGCGAGTTCGTCGAGAAGAACTCCGTGCGCCTTGTCGAGCGCTACCAGTGGCCACTCGCCTTCGCGTTGTGGTGCTTCCTCGTGAGCCTGTTCTACGAATTTCCCGTGCGCCCGCGCTCTCGCGACCTGCGCTTGTCCCGACCCGAGTCGAAGTCCGTCCCGAGTCGTGCCACGACGGGGACCGTGTCGGCGCTCATCCTGGCTGGAGTCATCGCCATGTTCGGCTCGGATCAGCTCGTGGCCGCGGACGACACGGGACCGTTGCTCGGGAAAATCTACGCGCGCCTCGCCGCGAAGGACCAACTCTCCCCGCTTGATTATAGCGAGATCGCCCAAGAGACCCTGCGCTGGGGCACGCGCTTGAAGGATGCCGGTCAGCCTGTGATTCCCGGTCCGGTTTACGATGCGCTCGAAGCCGTCGATCACCTCGAAAAGGCCAACGCCAGAACCGCCAACTGGGACAAACTTCGCGCCGACCTCCGCGCGTTGCTCGAGAAAGACGAACAGCAGGAGCAGCAACAACAGCAGCAGGACCAACAGAAACAGGACCAGCAGCAGAAACAGGAGCAGCAGAATCAGCAGCAAGACTCCTCTTCGCAGCAAAAGGATCAATCGCAGCCACAGACCGATCCGTCCTCCCCGCAGAACTCCGAGGACCAGAAACAGGACCAATCCGAAGACGGCTCCGAGAAAGAGTCTCCGCCCTCCGAGTCCGAGGAAGAGAACCAACAACCACCACCGCCTCAACCGCCGGAAGAGACACAGCAAGTCGGCGGCGAAAAAAATCCGCGTCAGGGTCAGCCGCCGACTGATCCCGCACTCGCGCTGCCGTTGCAAAAACTCGATCAGCTCCGCGAGAAGGATTCGCCCGCGCAGCTCTTCCAGCTTCTCGACGCCGAGAAGGCCGACAAAAACGGTGCGCCCGCGAAGCCGGGCAAAGATTGGTAATTTTTCATGCGATCACTCCTCGCTTCCCTCTTCTTCCTTCTCGCGATCGCCCCGGCTCTCGCGCAGGCCGTGCGTTGGGAGCAGTCCGACAGCGGCGACCCGTCCGAAGTGCTGCTCGTGTTCCAGGACTGCACGCCCGAAGGCGACCCGAAGCTGCCCCGCATCGACGACGTCACGCTCACGCTCGCCGGCACGTCGTCGCAGACGATGATCAACAATTTCTCGCTCTCGCGCTCCACGATCCTCACCTACCGCGTTCGATCGACGAGGTCCGTGCCTCTGCAGATCCCCCCGTTTGACGTGCAGACCAACAAGGGCGCGATGCGTGTGGCCGCATTCACCGGCGGCACACCGCGCACCGCCTCCGAACTCAACATTAGCGCGACCCTCTCGCCCGGAAAAAACACCCTCTGGGCCGGCGAGGTTTTCCCTCTCACCTACACCCTCAACGTCAGCCGCCGCCACTTCAGCCAGCTCGGCACCAACGTGAACTGGTCGCCCGGTGCCCTCGTGGTCGAAGAATGGTCCAACCCCGAGCCCACCGAGAGCACCGTCAACGGCGAAGCCCGCCTCGCGATCACCTACCGCACCCGCGCCTTCGCGAAATCCCCCGGTCCGCTCGAAATCGATGCCGCCAACCAGATCGTAAACGTGCAAACCGGCAGCGTCGGCTTCGGCCTCTTCCAGGCC
>JAEYQF010000089.1 GCA_023410155.1 Verrucomicrobiota bacterium
GAGCGATACGGCGGCGGGCAGAGCGGGTGCTCTGGAATTGCTCGAGGATCTCATCCTCGGCGGAGACCGGCGTCTCGCGGAGGACGTAGCATTCGGTTTTCTTTTCCGGCACGGAAACGCGAGGATCCTTGGCGAGCGCCTTCTTGGCGGAGGCCCACCACTTCTTGAACTTATCTTCGCCGACAACCTGAGCCAGCGTGAGCTCGAGGTCGATGACGGTCGTCGCGCGATTGGGGTAGGAGTCAAGCGCCTCGACGATCAGTTGGGCGGGATTGTTGGCGATGAGTTCAGCGATCGTGGCCGCCTCGGTTTCCTTGCGCACGAGCAAGTGTTTCGGCGGGAGGATATCCATGGTGTTCACGCAGAAAGCGGGATCCATGGGGTGAGCGGGCTTGCCCTTGAAATCGATGATCAGGCGCTGCGCGGACTCGTCGTAGCTTTTGATCTGACCGAAGCCCCAGCTGCGGTGCATCACGTAGGCTCCCGGCTCCATCGCCTCGAACTTGGCTTTTGCCGTCTTGAGGGACGGGTTCTTGGTGAGGAGCGCGGAGACAGCTTCGGAATTCATGATTGCGGAAGTGAGGGCCTGAACGGGAGACTACAGGGGAGAATGAATGACGTTGTCAAACAGTGTGTCGAAAGCGTTGCCCATGAGTAACAGCAACGCGGCGGGAAACTCCGCCTGGCTGGTCGCCGCGCGTGCAATCGCGCGTTGGCTCGAGCGGCGGGAGCGTCTGGATGAATTGATCGAAGCGGAGGCCAAGGGCCTGCAAGGTGCCGAACGGGCGCGGTGCCAGCATTTGGTTTTTGGGGTGGTGCGGCATTTCGGCCGGCTCGAGGCGTCGCTGCGGCGCTTGATCGCGCACTCGCCGCGGTTCTCGACGCGAGCGGTGCTGTTTGTGGCGGGTTTCGAATTGATCGAAGCTTTCGGTGATGGCGATCCGGCGGCCGATGGACGCATCGCCAAGATCGTGCACCACGCGGTGGAGCAGACGAAGGTTCTCGCGAGTCCTGCCGAGGCGCGACTCGTGAATGCAGTGGTCCGCAAGCTCGCCACGATTCTTGCCGCGCCGGCCCCCCAGAAACTCGCACCTGCGGAAGTGCTGGCGGAATATTTCTCGCATCCGGTATGGCTGGTGCGGAGCTGGCTGGCGCAGTTTGGTGCACCTGCCACCCGTGCGCTGCTCGAGTGGAATCAGCGCCCGGCGCCCGTTTACGCGCGGGCGCGGCCCCGACCATCCGGCGAGGACGCCGCGCCGTTGCCGCCGTGGTTGAAACCGACCTCGTGGCCCGATTTTCACGAAGTGGAGTCGGGACACTGGCCGCAGGTCGAAGAGCTGTTGCGCGCGGGTCGGATTTACCTGCAGGACCCCGCCACCCGTCTCGCTGCCGAACTCGTCGGGGCGCAGGAAGGTGAGTGCATTCTCGACGCCTGCGCGGCTCCCGGCGGGAAGAGTCTGCTGATCGCCGACCGCATGCGAACGGGCCAGCTCGTCGCGATGGACTTGCCGACTGCGCGCATCGCCCGATTGAAGGAAAACCTCTCGCGCGTGCCGCCGGGGCTCGAGGTGGCGCTTGTGCAAGGTGAGTTGCAGCGCGGTGCGGCCGACTTGTTGCGCGAACACCGTCTGCCCACGGAATTCGACGCGGTGCTGCTTGATGTGCCGTGCTCCAACACCGGGGTGATGCGGCATCGGGTGGACGTGAAATGGCGTCTGCAGGAGGGCGATTTCAAGAAACACCCGCGCCAGCAACTCGCGTTGCTCGGGGCCGCTGCACGGCTCGTGAAGGCGCCGCACCATGGCCGACCCGGCGGGCGCCTGGTTTACTCCACCTGCAGCATCGACCAGGAAGAAAACGAACACCTCATACGCGAGTTCCTCGGCAACCAGCGGGGCCGCTTCGAGCTGGAACAGCAGATGATCGCCTGGCCCTGGGTCGCGGGGCACGACGGTGCGGGCGTGTTTCGCCTGCGTCGCATCGCCTGATGCATCGCAGCAATCAGGGCACCAGGTCGAAGACTTCGATCGAGCGCGCCTCTTCGCGCGTGCCGTTGAGGAATGTGAACCGGATCTCGTCAGCGTTGCTCACGAGATCCTCGTAGCGTTGGAGATCCCACGCGGCGACGAGCTCGTCGTCGATCCGCGTGACGAGATCGCCCGCTTGCACGCCTGCAGCGTCGGCGGGAGATCCGGGGACGACCGCCGCCACCCGCCAGTAGGCGGGCGTCTTGGTGAAGCTCAGTCCTGAGCTGCGCCGCGGTTCGGGCCGGATGGGCCCGTCGGTTTCGCGGTGGAAGGTCACGTTGCCGTGCTCCTGGTCGAACGTCACCGCGAAATGCTGCAGGATGCCGCCACCCAGCGACGAGAGATCTTCGGTGAGGTCGACGACGGGTTTCTCGATGCGAAATCCTCCGATCTGCAGCGCACCGTCGAGGCGCCCGATCTGTTGCGCGCGATCGCCGCTGATGGTCGCGATGGTTGCACCCGCGCGCGGCGGCACGGCGTAGGTCGGATTCATCCCGATCGGGTTCAGGCTCAAGTTCGCATCGCTGCCGGAGTCGATCAGCGCGATGAAGCTTTCATCGCCGAGCCGCAGCGGGATGATCGGAGTGCGGCGGTCGTTGTTGAAAGCGACAGTCGTGCCGGGCAACAGCGGCGTCGCCCGACGCGGCTGCAGAAGGATGCGCGACCTCGGATAATCGAGCGTAAGAATCGTCTCCCGAAAAAGTGGGAAGCCGAGGATGCCGTCGATCTTCACGCCGAGGTGGGCGGACAGCGAAGCGCAGTCGTAGATCAACGCCTGCACGTCGTCGAATCTCGCGCCACCGATCTGGATGCGGCGCAGCGTGGTGGCGGTGAGAAGCGCCGTTTCGCCCTCAGCGGACCTCACCCGCACCAGCGGAGTTGCAGGCGCGATGAGGTGAGGGGAGGGATAGCGCGACGCGAGCTCCGGCGTGACGAGCGTCACGGATGCGCCCGTGTCGATGAGGAAGCGATAGGGCCCGCGTTTATCCCATTTGCCCTCGACGATGAGAAAGTTGCCCAGTCGGCGAGCGGCCACTTCAACGACCTCTCCGTCGAGCACCGTGCGGCCCGGCCGCGGCAGCTCGCGGCGAAACCAGGAGCAGCCCGACGCTGCGATCAGCGCGGCGACAGCGACAACGAAGAGGAGGGACCGACGAAAGATCATTTCTGGGGTTGCGGCAGCGCCAGGCTCAGCGCGAGCGCGAGCACCGTGCAACCAGCGCCGATCAGGAATACACTGGCCGAACCGAAAAGCCAGAACGCGGCACCGGCGAGCACCGGCGTGAACGCCCGCGACAGCGCTCCGAGGGAGCGAAAAATCCCGAGCACCCGGCCTTGCTCCTCGGGGCCGCTGTAGAGCGAAATCAGCCCTGTGGATGCCGGATTCACGAAACCGGAACCGAGCGCCAACGCCGCCAAGCCTACGAAGACCAGCCACGGTTGCGGCGCGAGACCGATGCACACCAACCCCACGGCCGAGGCGATCAATCCCCACGCGAGCACGCGGATCTCAGGCAGGCGTTTGAGCAACACCCGCACGATGTAGCCCTGCGTGATCACCGCGCACAGGCCGAGGAAACCCAGCAGAATGCCATTCTCCCACGCGGTGTAGCCGAAACGCAGCGCCGCGAGAAACGTGAGGGCCGACTCCATGCCGACGAAGGCGACGGAGTAAACAAAAGCCACGAGATTGGTGCGCCGCACCGCGACGTTATCCAGAGCAAGAATCGCCTTCAGCGGATTGCGCAACCGCGGCTCGCGCGACTGGCGGCGCGTATCGGCCGGGAGCGTTTCACGAAACTTCGCAACGATCCAGACGAGGTTCACCAGGCAGAGGGCAAACGAGACCAGCGCCGGCAACGTAAAGGGATTCACTCCCCACCGCGCCAGCCCCGGGAAATGTTCGAGCAGGTTTATCTGCGAGGTGAAGGCACCGATCGCAGGCCCCGTGATGAGCCCCAGCCCGAACGCCGCACCCACCAGCCCCATCGCCTTCGAGCGCTCCTCACGCGTCGTCACATCCGCGACTGCGGCGGTCGCGACCGACAGATTTCCGCTGAACGCTCCGCTCACGATCCGCGAGAGGAGAAACAACCAAAACGAGCCACTCACGATCCATACGAAGTAGCCGAGCGCCGTGCCCGCTACCGTCAGGAGCAACACGCTACGGCGCCCGCGACGATCGCTCATCGAACCCCAGAACGGCGCGAAGACGAATTGCAGGATGGAGAAGAACGAGCTGATCACACCGCCGAACAACACCACCGCGAAGTTCTGATCCTTGCCCAACCACTGCGCGGCCGCATCCGTGTGCGCCACCAGCCAGCCCAGCACGCCCGAGTGTCCGTCCGTGCTCAGATAAAAACTCAACAGATCCGGTCCGAGCGGGAAGATGATCGAGAACCCGATCAGATCGATGTAGAGAGTAAGAAAGATAACTCCCAGCGAGAGTGGACGCGCAGGGGAGTTTTTGGCGGCAGGGAGGGACACGTGGGAGCCGAAGACGAAAAGCAGTTCCGTGCAGGACGCCAAGGAGCAAACGGAGGTTTCGCATCCCCGGTCGCTTGACCGCGCGCCGCTCCACCCAAAGGCAGGCTCAGCGTGAGCCGCACACAGGTGCGACGTTGTCCACACCCGGGCCCGACTCGGTCCGGAATCTGGCGCGAGCCAGTCCGGACATAGGTGCGACGCATGCCGGACTCGGGCCTGACCCGGTCCGCTGAGGGACGTGGGTCAAACCTAGCCCGGGTAAACCGCGCCGAGGCGGCGTTCAGGCCTTGTAGGGCAGGGGGAAGCGGCTCGTGAGTTTGATCACGCGCTGCTTCGTCGCATCGAGCACCGCGACTTCGCGGTCGGTGCCGATCGCGCCGAGCACGTCGTCGATGCAGGCAGCGATTTCACCCATGTCGCTCTCGACCATACCGCGCGTGGTGACCGCCGGCGTGCCCAGGCGGATGCCGGATGCCTGGAAGGGCGAACGCGTTTCGAACGGCACGGTGTTCTTGTTGCAGGTGATGTGGGCGCGATCGAGTGTCTCCTGCGCGATCTTCGCGGTGAGATCGGGGAACTTGGTGCGCAGATCGATGAGGAAGAGGTGATTGTCGCTGCCGCCGGAGACAATCTTGTAGCCGCGATCGAGAAACGCGGCGGCGAGCGCGCGGCTGTTTTTCACGATCTGCTCCGAGTAGGTCTTAAACTCGGGCTTGAGGCATTCGTTGAAGCACACGGCCTTGGCCGCGATGACGTGCATGAGCGGTCCGCCCTGGCCGCCGGGGAACATCGCGGAGTCAATCGCCTTGGCGTGTTGCGCGCGGCAAAGAATCAGGCCGCCGCGCGGACCGCGGAGAGTCTTGTGCGTGGTGGTGGTGACGAAATCCGCGTGCGGCACGGGCGACGGATGCACGCCTGCGGCCACGAGGCCGGCGATGTGCGCGATATCGGCGAAGAGCAGCGCGCCGACGGAGCGGGCGATCTCGCCCATGCGCGCAAAGTCGATCACGCGTGAGTAGGCGCTGGCGCCGACAGTGATCATCTTGGGCTTCTCGCGCTGCGCGGTGGCGGCGAGCTCGTCGTAGTCGATCAGGCCATTGTCCTCGCGGACGCCGTATTGGCAGAACTGATACAACTTGCCGGAGAAGTTCGCGGGATTGCCATGCGTGAGATGGCCGCCGTGGCTGAGATTCATGCCGAGGACCTTGTCGCCGGGCTGGAGCACGGAGGTGTAGACGGCGAAATTGGCCTGGGAGCCGGAGTGGGGCTGCACGTTGGCGTGCTCGGCGCCGAAAAGTTTCTTGGCGCGCTCGATCGCGAGCGTCTCGACCTTGTCGACGAATTCGCAGCCGCCATACCAACGTTTCGCGGGATAGCCTTCCGCGTATTTGTTGGTCAGCACACTGCCCTGGGCCTCCATGACGGCCGGGTAGGTGAAGTTTTCCGAGGCGATCAGCTCGATGTGGCTTTGCTGCCGGTTGAGCTCGGCGGCGATGGCCGAGTGGATCTCGGGATCGAGGGAGGCGAGGGACGAGGCGTTGAGGAGCATGGGTAGAGGCGAGGAGGGAAGGGTCGATTTGCGGCCGAGCCGAAATGAACCGCCAGCCAAAACCGAAATCCTGCGCGCGGAAACCGAAAACTAGGCGCGCCGCTCGGCGACCAGCGTCTTAAGTTTTTCGATGAGCGAGGGGATCGCTTCAACCATCTCGTCGCGCGACGCTTCGTAAACCCGAAGTGGGCCGCCGTAGGGATCGGGAATCTCCTTGTTGCCGAGCTGTGGCATGAACTCACGAAAGAGAAACAGGTTCTTCGGCACCGGGCTCGCTT
The DNA here is from genome assembly GCA_023410155.1 of Verrucomicrobiota bacterium. GTDB lineage: Bacteria > Verrucomicrobiota > Verrucomicrobiia > Opitutales > Opitutaceae > Opitutus. The sequence goes on from JAEYQF010000089.1 coordinate 6,345, forward strand.
GGTGCCGGATCATCGCGCGATGGGACTCAGTCATGCAGAGCACGGCGACCGCTTCATCGAGCATCTGCTGCGTCAGGGGGCGGCTCACATGATGGACGATGTCGATGCCGACCTTCTTGAGTGCGAGCACGGAGTTTTCCGATACGCGCTCGCCGCCTCGCGCGGCAACGCCGGCGGAAACGATATCGAGTGAACGCAGCGGCTCAGGCTGGCCGGCGAGCGCGTGGCGGAGGAGTCCCTCGGCCATCGGGCTGCGGCAGATGTTGGCCGTGCACACGATCAGGATGGTTGCGCCCATGGGAAATGGTGGGGAAGGAACACGATTCGTCAGTCTTTGCAATGCAGGCGGTGGTCGCGCCGCCTACTCATCGCACGGGATCGCCGCGGGGTAGCGCGCGGAAGGCCCGATGCACGTGCACCGCGCGCTGCAGGGCATGATCGACCAGCGGCGTTTCGCGTGGTGGATCGTCGGAGAGTTCCGCCTCGGACGGCTCGAGTTCGGCGAGTTCACGGCGCGTGCCGGAAAACGATGCCTCGTCGTGGCGGGGCTTCGCGGTGTTCTCGCGGATGAGCGACTCGACGGACGTGTCGCGCTCAAGCGCCGTGTAGGCGAGACGCTCGAGTTCAGGATCGCTCTCCAGCTCGAGATCTGGGGCGGGGTCCGCGCTGGCAGGACCGATCAGTAAAGTGCCGGGCAGCGGCAGCGTCTGCGTGAGCGTCTGCCGGATCTCCGCGTGTGTCTCGCGGTTGATCAAAATGACGAGAGTGGCGTCGGGTGCGGAGCGAAACTGCAGCCAGCCGGCAAGAGCCGCGCTGGCTGCGGAATCGGTGCGAGCAAAGCGAAGGTCGAGCACCATGTCGGACCGAAGCTGCTCAGGCAGGTCTGCAGGCAGCGCGCGCACCCGGACGTAGGTGACGCCTTCGCCGAGATCGCGCGTGAGCGGAGCCGCACCGCAAACGACGGTCAGGAGAACAAGGGCGAAGAGCGCGCGAAGGCTCATCCGCGGCGAAGTTGGCGGGCACCGATATCGCGCCGGAAATATTTGCTCGCGCACTGGATCGCGTCGCAGACGGCGTAGGCGTCCACGGCCGCATGGCGCAATGTGGGGGCGAGTGCAGTGACACCGAGCACGCGGCCGCCATTGGTCACCAGTTGCCCGGCGGGATTGTGCTTCGTGCCCGCATGGATGATGGAGACCGAACTCGGAATTGCGGGCGGAAGGTAGATCGGATCGCCCTTCGGATAGGATCCGGGGTAGCCCTTGGCGGCGATCACCACGCACAACGCGTGCTCCGGCCGGATGCGCAGCTGAAACCCGCCCAGTTGCCCGCGTGCAGCCGCCCACAGCAGCGCGAGCACATCGGACTCCACGCGTGGCAGCACCACCTGAGTCTCCGGATCGCCGAAGCGGGTGTTGTATTCAAGCACGCTCGGGCCCTGCGGCGTGAGCATGAGGCCGATGAAGAGGGTGCCGCGAAACTCGATGCCTTCGCTGGCGATCGCTTCCACGGAGGGACGCACGATCGTGCGATCGATCGTTTCGAGCAGGGCCGGTGTGACCACTTCGGCGGGCGAGTAGGTGCCCATCCCGCCGGTGTTGGGCCCGGTATCACCTTCTCCAATACGTTTATGATCCTGCGAGGTGGGCAGGATCACGTAGTCGCGGCCGGAGACGACGACGAGAATCGATGTTTCTTCGCCGGTGAGGCAGTCCTCGATGAGGATGCGGTTGTCCGGACTGCCGGCGTGAAGCGCGAGCAGCTCACGGACGGCCGTCTCGGCCTCTGCGTGAGATTGGGCGACGACCACGCCCTTGCCCGCGGCGAGTCCGTCGGCCTTGATCACGATCGGCGCCGGCCGGCTCCGGATGTATGTGATGGCGGACGCTTCATCGGAAAAGAAGGCGGCGGCTGCGGTGGGGATGCGATGCTTCAGCAGAAGCTCCTTCGTGAAAACCTTCGATGCCTCGAGGCGGGCGCCGTCGGCCTTGGGGCCGTAGGCCGGGATGCCGGCTTGCGCGAGCGCATCGACCAAGCCCAGGGCGAGCGGGACTTCGGGGCCGACGACGACGAATTCGACATGCTCACGTTGCGCGAGCTCGACCAGACCCGCGACGTCGTCCGCTGCCACGGGAAAACAGGTCGCGACATCCCCGATGCCGGCATTGCCCGGCGCACAGAGCACGCGGGGCGCGGAAGAGGAGGCGCGCAGCGCGAGGATGAGGGCGTGCTCTCGGCCGCCGGAGCCGACGACGAGCACAGAACGGGGGAGGGAGTCGGAAGACACGCCGGGGGGAAGTAGCAGGTGTCAGAGCACCTGCAATTTTTTCCGGTAGAACGAGACGACTTCGTCCGGATCGTCGGTAAACAGAATGTAGTCGGCCATCCAGGCGGGCGATCGCTTGGAATCGATCATGTGCTGCACCTGGTTGCGCAGATCGCCCCAGAAATTCGCGTTGAAAAACACGTAGGGCACGCGCGGTCGGATACCGAGTTTCAAATTGCAGAGCTCGATACCGATTTCCTCGAGGGTGCCGACGCCACCGACGTTGAAGATGCAAAAATCAGCCGCCTCGAACCATTTTTGGCGGAAGTGACGGGAAGTTTCCTGGAAGGTGTTGAAGAAATCGACACCGAGTTCTGGCGGCTGGGCTTCGAGTTCGAGGAAGCACGCACCCGTCAGCGCGCCGTGGCCGCGCGCCTGATCCGTGGCGAGGCGCATGACGCCGCCGCCTCCGCCGGTGAGCACGCCGAGATTGGGCCCGATGAAGCTCGTGAGCTTGTCGACCAGCGAGGAGATGCGCTGCGTATCGGCGGCATCGAGCCCCACGGCCGAACCGTAGAAGGCGAGAATCGTGGTCTCCTGGAATTTGCGGGCGAGCTCCTCGCGCACGAAAAATCCGTGCTCCTTCTTGTAGGTGTGGAGATAGATGTCCTTCGTGGTCTCGTCATACCAGTAGACCTGGATGCCGATGGCGTTGAAGGTATCGAGCCGGGCGTGCGCGTTGCTCGACAGGAAGTAGCCGTGCGTGCGGGAGGCGCGGCGGAAGATGATGCGCTTGAGCTTCACGTCGCCGATGCGGGTGATGAGCTCCATGTGCTCGAGCAGATCGGGAAAGTAGTCGACGATCAGCGTGTCTCCGCCCTCGGGCGCGTTGTCGAGGGCCTGGATCATCGTGCGACTGCCGACGGACGCGGAGCTGTCCTCGAGCAGTTTCTTCAGATCGTCGTTGGCGCGGAGGACGAGGGCGCGGTTCTCCATCGTGGCGCTCTGGCCGCGCACGACGATCTTCGTCTTCGGCCGTGCTTCGCTGGTGTCATGCGGCGGGTTGTCGTCGAGAGAGCGAAAGATGTCAGTGGCGGTGGCGAGCAGCCGCTGGCGTTTGCGCCCGAGGGTCTTCACCTCCGGGTCGGTCACCTCGGGGGCGCGGTAGATGTCGAGAGAAACGACCGGATTCACGACGGGTTGATCGCCGCTGTTGTAGATCTCGAGCATGACGTTCGTGCCGAAGGTCTTGATCGGATCGAGCAGGACGGCGCTGGTATGAATGCCGAAATTGCCTTCGCCCTGATTGAGCACGACGTAGTGCTCCTTCAGATACATGGAGCAGCTGGTGAGGATGCCGGAGCGTGGCGGGATGGTAAGCGGTGAGGCGTCGTGCCGCACCTGCACCCGGTCGAGATAGCTGCGGCCCGCATTGCCGCTGACGACGCGCTCGAAATTATTGCGGAGGAGCTTCGCGCTGAGCGTGTAGCTGACCTGATGGGGCGTGAGGAAAACGCGGCCCAGGCGGTCGATGCTGATCGTATTGGGCAACTTGATACGGTTCTCCTTGATCGCTGACCAGATCTCGCCGGTGGAGAGTTTCGCCGCGGCGGGAGCAAAGAAAAGCCGTCCCACGGGAGCGCCGGAGCGAAGGAGTTTCTTCCAGTAGGGAGCGTTCGGGAAACTAGGGTCGTAGATGAAGGCCTCCGCCTCCAGCTCGACGCGGTTCCCCTCCAGCCGTGGCTGGCCGTGGATAATCATCTCGATGCCGATGCGGGCGAGGGAGCTGCGCTCGGAGAACTTCAGGTCCGCGAGGTGCTGTTTGAGGAATTCGAACTCGGCTGGATGGCGCGGCCAGAAGGCGAGCGTGAGCGAGACCGAGCGGTCGTCCTTGTTTTTGACGGTGAGGATCTGACCGTCCTGGCTGGTCCAGAATTGTTCGGAATTCATTGCCGGGGAGCGAGTGAGGTGGAATCGGAATGGAGAGACAAGCGGGGAGTAATTGGTTGCATTTGCGAGGAGCGGGTGACACATCCGAAAACTCCGCGGCACAAACCCGTCGCACCAGTTTCCTATTTCCCACTGCTCATGAAATCTACGTCCTTTCTCTCGCACTGTGTTCTCGCGCTCGGCCTGGTGGCCGCGGCGAACGCGCAGGAGGTTAAGCTCAATCTGCCGGCCAATGGTGAGAACCAGCCGGCGGCTGCTCCCGCTCCACAGTTCACTGAGGTGCAACTCGTCGAGGAGTTTGGCTGGTTCATGGCCAAGCGGGTCGGTCTGTCCGAGCTCGATCTCACGGCGGACCAGGTTCAGGCGCTGCTCCGCGGCGTTGCCGCGGCGGCGGAGGGCAAGGACTCGCCCTTCGAGCTCGAGCAGATCGGGCCGGCCATGGACGAGTTCATGATGCGCAAGCAGACCGCCTACGTCGGCAAGCTCAAGCAGGCGGGCGAGGCCGAGTCCGCGGCGCACTTCGCGAAGCTCAAGGAGAACAAGAATGTCGTGGAGACGCCCAGCGGCCTCCGCTACGAGATCCAGAACGCGGGCACCGGCCCGAAGCCGAAGCCGACGGACACGGTGCGCGTGCACTACACGGGCAAGTTGATCAACGGCTCGGTGTTCGACAGCTCGGTGGAGCGCGGTGAGCCGGTCGAATTCAAACTCGACGAAGTGATCCCCGGCTGGACCGAGGGGCTTCAACAGATCGCCAAGGGCGGCAAGATGACGCTGCACATCCCTGCGATCCTTGCTTATGGCGACGACGGACGTCCGGGGATCCCGCCGTCTTCGACGCTTATTTTCGACGTGGAGCTGCTCGAGATCAATCCGCAGCCAGCGGCCGCTCCGGCGGGCCAGTAAACTCGGCGACGTCTTCGCTTTCCAGCCCCGGCCACGCGCCGGGGCTTTTCGTTTCTACGTGTTCGCCAACACGGCCCGCGCGTCCGCGACAAATCGATCGATGCTTTCGGGGCGTGTGGCCCACGAGCACATCAGGCGATAACCATCTGCTCCGATGAAGCGGTGGAAACTCCAACGCTGCGAAAGCGCGGCGTAGACCGGCTCGGAGAGTTGGACAAACACTGCGTTGGCCTCGACCGGCCGGAGTAATTTCACGCCAGGTATTTTCCGAAGGCTGGCGGCGAGCTGCGCCGCGAGCGCGTTGGCGCGAGCAGCGTGCGTCAACCATGCCTCGGCCTCCAGCACGGCCAGCCACTGCGCGGCGGCGAAGCGCATTTTGGAACTGAGTTGGCCGCCCTGCTTCACCCGATATTCGAAATCGCGCGCGAGAGATCGGTTGAAAAACACGACCGCTTCCGTGGCGAGCAGGCCGTTCTTCGTGCCGCCAAAACAAAGCACGTCGACCCCGGCCCTCCAGGTCGTGTCGGCCGGACTGACTCCACGAAGACGCAGAGTCGCGGCGGCATTGGCGAAACGTGCACCATCCATGTGAACGGCCAGTCCCGCCTCGTGAGCGGTCGTGGCGAGCGCGCGGATCTCCTCCGGCGAATACACGGTGCCATGTTCCGTTGCCTGCGTGAGCGAAAGGGCGGCGGCGCGCGGGAAATGCACACCGTGTCCGCGATGCAGCGCCTCTTCGACGGCAGCGGGCGCGAGCTTGGCGTCAGCGCCCGCGACCGGAGTCAGTTTCGCTCCGCCAGAAAAGAATTCCGGCGCGCCGCACTCATCGGTTTCCACATGCGCCTCCGCGTGACAAATGGCCCGCGTGTGCGGCGCGCCTCCGCAGGCCGCGAGCGCCAGGGCGTTGGCTGCGGTGCCGTTGAAGACGAAGAAGACCTCGCATTCGCATTCGAAGATTTTGGCGAACTGCGCCTTCGCGTGGGCGGTGAGCGGATCGTCGCCGTAGCTCGGTGCGTGCCCCGAGTTCGCGGAAGCGAGGGCGGCTGCGGCTTCGGGACAGAGCCCGGCGGTGTTGTCGCTGGCGAACGCGTGGTCGAGAGACTCCATGTCCGACACCAAAGCAGGGGCCCGGCGCGAACGCTAAGGTTTTTCGCGATTGGCAACCAGGGAGGGAGACCGTTGCCTCGCGGGCGAAATGAACGCGGCGGACGTAAACCTCTATCTCGTGGGTTTCATGGGCACCGGCAAGACCACCATCGGCCGCCTCGTGGCCCAGCGCATCGGTTTCGCGCTGGTCGACTCGGACCAGGAGATCGAGCGGCTCCAGGGTAAGTCCATCCCGCAAATCTTCGCGGAGGAGGGAGAACCTGCCTTTCGCGCGATGGAGAAGAAGTTCGTGGCCGAGGGACATTCACCGACCCGCACGGTGGTTTCGTGCGGCGGGGGACTGGCGGTGCAACCCGGGCTGCTCGACGAGCTCAAGCGACGCGGCGTTGTGATTTGTTTGCACGCGAGCATCGAGACAATCCTTGCCCGCACGGAACGAAACAAGAACCGCCCCTTGCTGGACGTGGAGAATCGCGAGGCCCGCGTGCGGGCGTTGTTTGCCCAGCGTGAACCCATCTACAAGCAGGCGGGCACCGTGCTCCTCACCGACTTGCGGCCGGTGGGCGACATGGTGGCACATGTGATTCGGGTGTGGCGGCGAGAGGCAGCGGAATTCGCTCGCGCGCGGTCATGACTCTGGCGGACCGGGAAACGCTCCGCGAGGAGCTGCGCGCCCTCGGCTTCGACGACGTGCGGTTTGCGGCGGTGGACGCTCCGCTCGAGCGGCAGCTGAAACAATGGATGCAGGCGGGGATGCACGCCGACATGCATTGGATGGAACGCACGGTTGAGAAACGCCTGGATCCGCGACTGGTGCTAGAAGACGCGTGGTCGGTGGTGTTGCTCGGCGTAAACTATTGGAGCGAGCAGTGGCGGAATCTCGGCGGGGGAGAGACACCGCGGTGGGCGCGGTATGCGCTGCACGATGATTACCACGATACGATCAAACCGGCGCTCGAGCGCGTCGGCAAAGTTCTCGAGGAGCGCTGCCATCTGAACTCGAACGACTATCGCTACTACGTGGATACCGGTCCGGTGATGGAGCGCGTGTGGGCAGCCCGGGCCGGCGTCGGCTTCGCCGGCAAGAATGCGATGCTGATCTCGCGGC
>JAEYQF010000228.1 GCA_023410155.1 Verrucomicrobiota bacterium
CTCCTTCACCGGCGACGAATTCGTCTCCTACTACAAGGACCTCGTTGCGAAGTATCCGATCGTCTCCATCGAAGACGGCTGCGCCGAAGGCGACTGGACAACCTGGAAGAAGCTCACCGACGCCATCGGCGACAAGGTGCAGCTCGTCGGCGACGATCTCTTCGTCACCAACGTCGAGTTCCTCAAGAAGGGCATCGAGACCGGCACCGCCAACTCGATCCTGGTCAAGGTCAACCAAATCGGTTCCCTCACCGAGACCTTCGACGCCATCGAACTCGCGCAGAAGAACAGCTACACGACCATCATCTCGCACCGTTCGGGCGAGACCGAGGACGTGACGATCGCCGACATCGCCGTCGCGACCAACGCCGGCCAGATCAAGACCGGCTCCGCCAGCCGCACCGACCGCATCGCGAAATACAACCAGCTCCTCCGTATCGAGGAAGAGCTCGGTGCTTCCGCGATCTACGGCGGCCGCCTGTAAGCCGCGCGCTGCGTTTCTCTCACAAAGGTCGGGCTGCAAAGCCCGGCCTTTTTGTTTGCCCGCGCCCCGCAAAAACTCTGGGCGACAAAGGCCACCCGTCACGCGTCAGCAATCGCCTCGACTCACCTCGGGCTCCGCCTACTCTCCCGCGAAACTTCGTCATGCGTTTCCCCCGCCGTCCCGCTCTCGCCATCGCGCTCCTGCTTGTTCTCGGTTTCGCCGTCGCCCCGTTCGTGCGCGCGGACTCCCGTGTCAAAGAAGAGATGCGGGCGAAGATCGCGGAAGACGCACAGAAGCAGAAGGACCAACCCGCCCCGCCGGCGGCGTCCGAACCGAAAACGGAAGAAAAAACCGAGACCGCCGACAAGCCAGCCGAAGTCGACGAGGAGGAAACCGTTGACGAAGGAGAGCAAAGCGGGCCCGTCGTGCTCCCTCGCGTGGAGTTGCGGAGCCGCAAATTCACGGAGCTCGATAAGGTGCTGCAAAAATACGAGAAGCAGATCGCCGAGGAAAAAGAGGAGCTCGAACCCAACGATTTCGACGACGCGCTCAACGACGAGAAGCGCTCGTTCTCCATCCTCGGCGGTCGCTCGCGCCAATACCGCAAGCAGATCGCCAAGGAGCGCATCTATCTCCTCGAGTTCGAGAAAGACCTTGCCGAAGCGAAGGCCAAGACCACCTCCAAAGAGGAGAAGGAAGCGCTGCAGAAATACATCGACGACATCAAAAAGATGCGTCGCGAGCTGGAGATGACGGAACGCTGAGCGCGATCCGGAGCATCACGGACACAAAGCACGGGAAAGCCGTGCGTGCGGACAATCGACGAGCCGCCCAAACGGTGGAGCCCGGCGTCCTCGCCGGGCTGTTGGACTCAGGCGGCGTGAAAAAGCCGACACGGGACGTCGAACTCCGCCCTCGCCTCTTACGTCGCCCCGGTCACTCCACGCGGACGATGTAGCCGCGGAGGTATTCGCTCTCCGGCATCGTCACGAGCACGGGATGATCCTCGGGCTGGTGGCAAAACTCGACGATCCGCACCTTGCGCTTCGCGTCGACCGCCGCCTGCGCGAGCACACTGCGGAGTTCCTCGTCATGCATGTGGTGCGAGCAGGTGTAGGTGGCGAGTAGTCCGCCGGGCGTGAGGCGCTGAAGCGCGCGCAGATTGATCTCCTTGTAGCCACGCAGGGCGCCTTCGAGCGCGCTCTTCGATTTCGCGAAAGGCGGCGGATCGAGCACGATCACATCCCATCGCGGCTCGCTGGCGCGCACGGGATCGTTGAGCCAGTCGAAGACGTTTACGGTCTGGAATTCGGCTTGGACGTTGTTGTGTTCGGCATTTTTCCGCGCCTGCACGATCGCGTCGTCGGCACTGTCGAGCCCGAGCACCTCGGTCGCACCCGCGCGCGCGGCGTGGAGCGCGAAGGCGCCCTGGTTGCAGAAGGCGTCGAGCACGCGTTTGCCCGCACAATATTTCGCCACGGCTGCGTGTTGCTGGCGTTGGTCGAGGTAGAATCCGGTTTTCTGGCCGTTCTGCAGATCCAGCCAGTAGTCGAAGCCATCGATGTTCACCCAGCGCGGTTCCCACGCGCGACCCGAACGGGTGTGAATCTCCGCCGGCAGCCCCTCCAGCCGGCGAATGCTGGCATCATTGCGGAAAATGATCTCGGTCGGTGAGAGCAGTTCCGCGAGGAGGTCTCCCACCAGATTCGATCGCTGCTCCATCGCGAGAGTTTGCACCTGCACGACGAGCGCGTCGCGGAATTGATCAACGACTACTCCCGGCAAGTCGTCGGATTCCGACCAGATCAAACGCCGGCACGGAGCATCCGCACGGCGCGCGATGGCCCGCTGGATGGCGGAGCGCAAGAAAGCCTCGTCGAGTTCCACGCGATCGCGGCTGAGGCGGCGCCAGACGATCTGCGACTTCGAATTGTAGATGCCGCTGCCGATGAAACGACCTGTTCGATCGCGGCAATCGACCACGCTGCCGTCATGCTCAGGCGGCAGGAGCGCCTCGACTTCGTTGGCAAACACCCACGGATGTCCGGCGAGGACACGGGGCTTGGCGTTGGCTTTGAGTTTCAGCGAGGGCGATGAAGACACGGCCCCACCGTTGCGGGAAAAACTCCCGCCGCCACGAAAATTCGCGACGAGCTACAGCTCGTCGTCGTCCGCGTCCGGGTAAATCGCAGTTTCAGGAGCGTCTGCCACGAGCATGAAGCCGAAGAGGCCCGCGAGAAGGAAGAATGCCCCGATGATGAGGACTGCGATCATGACGTTCTATATCGGCAGCGTGGGGAGTCTATTGAGCTGCACCCAGTTGCCGCCATTGAGCCGACCCTAGGGTCAGTTCCGGCCGGCCAGCTCGGCCCACTCGGCCCGCTTGGCCACGATTGCTTCCGGCGCCGGCCCAAAATGCCAGCCATCCGCGTCTTCGTGCGCCACCACAGCGACGGCCACACTGCGAGAGAGCAAGATCGCACCCGCTAAGTAGATGGCGCCCACAAGGAAAAGGAGGAGGTAAATCATCGGAGTAACTGCCAACAATATATGAGCGTTTCCCTGATTTTTGCCAGTCGCGGGAACAACTTTGAGCGGGGTTCACGCTTTCCTTACAAGCCGCCGTGCGAGGCAGATTTCCCTTTCTCCTCCCTCGCGAACCCGCTTGATTGAGCGGCTTCCGACCTCGAGAGCCTCTTTTTCCCGCGCCGCTTCATGTCTCCTGACCAAGAAATCGCCCGCCGCCGCACTTTCGCCATCATCTCGCACCCTGACGCGGGCAAGACGACGCTGACCGA
>JAEYQF010000250.1 GCA_023410155.1 Verrucomicrobiota bacterium
ACTTGACGAAGTCCAAGAGGCCCGCACGAACGTGTTCTTCGATAAAATCCCCACGACGCTCGAAGCAAAGGAGTTCAAGCCGCACGACCGCATGATCGATCGGTTGCTCGACCAAGGTTACGCGAGCACGGATATCTGTTCGGCCCTGATTCACCTGCTGCAGGGCGGCGAAGGCGGAGGGGAGAAGAAAGCCGTGCCGACCGCGCCGTCCCCGATGCCGGCGGCGAAGCCCGCGCCGGAGTGGACCCGGGCCAAGACTGCGCCCCGCACGCCGCCGGCGGCGCATTCGGAGGAAAGTGACGGCTCCGCGGACGATGGCCCGGGCGCGTCCAAGAAAACCAAATACGAGCGCCCCGCGCGCACCGGCAAGGAGACCGGCATGAGCACGATCTTCCTCAACGTTGGCCGCAAGCAGCTCATCACGCCGGGAGACATCGTCGGGAAGATCTCCGGTGTCACGCGGCTCAACGCCAGTGTCGTCGGCGCGATCGACATCCACCAGCGCCACACCTTGGTTGATGTCGCCGAAGCCGAGGCGCCGCTGATCGTGAAGAAACTCACGGGCATCAAAATGAAAGGCATCGCTCTCGCGCCCGCGCTTGCGAGCGAAGATCAGATAGCCGCGAGCTGAGGGAGCTTGAGCCCGGACGTCCGCGTCGGGCTTGTTTGATTTGCGCAGCGTGTTCAGCCCGCGAGGGACGGGAGCTCCACCGGCGGATTTCGATTTTTCGCTTAGAACGACCGACTACGGATGCAGTGTGGCCCGACTCACGCCGGGCATGGTCCCGAGACCGGGCGCACGATGTCCCGACTCGAGCCGCACTTGGGTGCGATCGTGTGCGGATGTTGGTGCGACCGGGTGCGGGTTCGGGCCCCGCATCCTTGACAGTGCGCCGCCGGCATCATTATTGCGGTGTCCCCGTATGGAGGCCGCGCTCGACCAACCGGTGCTGGTTCTAAACCGCCTATGGCAGGCAGTGAATGTCATCGGCGCCCGACGGGCCTTCGCGCTCCTTTCGCGCGGGCACGCGCAGGTGGTTCATCATCACGCCGACGATTTCCGCACGTTCGCGTTGCTCGATTGGATCGACTTCTCGCGCCACAATCCGCCGATCGAGGAACTCGAAACGGTGCACACCCCGAGCCGCACGATCCGTTTGCCGCGTGTCATTCTCCTCACGTTTTTCGACAAGCTCCCGTGCAAGGAACTGAAGCTCACGCGCAACAACGTGTTCGAGCGCGACAAGAACACCTGCCAGTATTGCGCGCGGGTGATGCCCCGCGAGCAGCTCAATCTCGATCATGTCATCCCGCGCGATTACGGCGGGAAAACGACGTGGGAGAACATCGTGTGCTCGTGCATCAAGTGTAACACGAGGAAGGCGAACCGTCTTCCGCATGAGGCGCACATGCGGCTCATCCGGAAACCGGTCCGCCCGAAATGGCGCCCGGTCATCTCGCTGGTGCTCGGCGCGCAGCATCGCGAGATGTGGAAGGACTTCCTCGACCTCGCGTATTGGAACGTGGAGCTGGAAGAGTGATCGAGATTTTCGATTTTGGATTCTCGATTTTTGATTTGTGACCGCCTTCGGGTCTCGACGGATCGGCAATCGAAAATCAAGAATCGAAAATTCCCCCATGCTCGCCAATCTCGTGATGACTGTGATCGGGGCGGACCGCCCCGGCCTTGTGCAACTGGTCGCCGCTTCCGTGGCTGACCACGGCGGCAACTGGCTCGAGAGTCGCATGTGCCGGCTCGGCGGCCAGTTCGCCGGCATCCTGCATGTAGAAGTTCCGCGAGAGCGCGTGGACGAACTTCGCCGCGCGCTGGCGGAATTGGAGCAGAGCGGCCTGCGAGTCGTGATCCACACCGAGCCGACGGCGGTCGCTGCGGGCGCGGGGGCAGTGGCCACCCTGGAGCTCGTGGGCAACGACCGACCGGGGATTCTGCGCAGTGTCTCGGGCGTGCTCGCCACGCATGGCGTAAACGTCGAGGAGCTTTCTTCGGAGCGCGTGAGTGCTCCGATGGGTGGCGGCACGTTGTTTCAGGCACGCGCGACGGTGCTGGTGCCGCCGTCCGTGAATCTCGGCGCCGTGCGCGCTGATCTGGAGAAGTTAGCCGCTGACTTGATGGTCGATTTGCGGCTCGTGCCGGCGAAGTAAGCTGCAGCTCGACGCAGCGTGAACGGTCCGGCAGCGGAGTGCCGTCCCGACCGTGCGCTTATTTGCCGGAGAGTTTCTGGCGGCCGACGACAAAGAGAACTGCAGCGATGATCAGGTCGAAGAGTGCCATGTAAACGCGCGCGAAGAACGGCACGCGGTCGAGTGGCAGCGCGAGCAGGGCGGCGGCACAGAGAACGAGCAGTGTTATCGCCAGCGTGAGAAGTTTCTTCTGGCGGCGGCGTTCGCGTTCGGGCGCGGAGAGGGTGTCGGGCATGGTCAGGATTTGGCGAGCGGGAGGCTGATGCGCATCGTGGTGCCGGTCGCGCCGCTGGAAAGGAGCGAGATGTCGCCGTGGTGGCTTACGAGGATGCGCTTGGCGATCGCGAGCCCGAGACCGGTGCCTCCTGGTCGCCCGGAAAGAAACGAGTCGAAAACGCGTTCGCCCAAAGCGGGCGGGATGCCGGTGCCGCTGTCGATGACGTCGACGGTCGCGAAAGGTGCACTGCCGCGAAGTTCCTGACCGACGACGATGGCGAGCTTGCCGCCCTTCGACATGGCTTCGGTGGAATTGAAGATGAGGTTGAGGAGGACCTGCTGGATCTGGCCTTTGTGCGCGTCGACCACGAGCGCCTGCGCGGGCGGTTCGTAGCGAAGCTGGATGTGCGACTGCGCGAGTTTGGGGCGCATCAGCACGAGCGTGTCGCTGACGATGTCGGCAAGCGACCACCGCGAGTGGAGCGCGGCGGGAGCTTTCGCGAAATTGAGGACGCGGAGCACGATGCTCTCGAGCTGATCGAGTTTCTCGTTGATCACGCGGAGGTCGGTGCGGCGCGGATCGTTGGCGGGGAAGTCGAGTCCGAGTCCGCCCATCAGCAGCTTCAGCACGGTGAGGGGATTCCGAATCTCGTGTGCGATCTCCGCCGCGAGCAGGCCGAGCGTGGTGAGTTGCTCGTTCTTGCGGAGCGTCTCTTCGCTCTGGAAAGCGCGGGCGTAGAGACGCGCGTTCTGCAGGGCGACGGTGCCCAGGCCGGCGAGGGAGGCGCAGGCGCGTTTTTCGCCATCGTCGAAGCGATGAACACGCTCGGTGAACACGGCGAGCACGCCGAGGACTTCGCCGCCATAAAGCAGCGGCGTAAATAGCGCCGAGCGCAGCGTGCGGTCCGGCGGGAGATCGGCGAGACCGTCGAAGCCCGGGGTCTGGATGTCGGGAAAATCGATCTGGCGCTTGGTCTGCACGGCCGATCCGGCCAGGCAGGCGTGGACGGCCAGATCGCCCATGGGCACGGGGGCGGGAGCGTCCTCGGGCGAGTCGAAGGCCACGCATTTGACCGTGCCTTCGTCGGCTTCGTGGAGGTAGAGCGCGCAGAGGCGGGCCTGCATCATGCGGCGGGCATCGCGGGTGAGGGCGGAGAAGAGCTCCTGCGTCTCCAGTTTGGAAACCAGCGACTGGCCCGTGGTGAGCAGCGCCTCGAGCTGGCGCGAACGTGCCTCGAGGTGGCGTGCGCGCCAGAGCTGGAGCACCACATGGGCAGCGGCCACGGCGAGCTCTTCGAGCAGCGCCAGGTCATCGGAGGAAAAACCCGCCACACGATCGCTTTCAAGGTCGATAACGCCGATGATCAGGTCGCCATCGCGCAACGGCGCGGCCATTTCGCATCGAGCGCTGGGACGCACGGCGATGTAGCGAGGCTCGGTCGCGACGTCGGTGACAAGGAGAGAGCGGTTGTTGAGCACGCACCAGCCGGTGACGCCGTGGCCCAACTTCAAGCCGAGCTGAACTTCGGTGGCGGGCATGCCGCGCTGGACTTCCGTTTCGAGGCGGCCGGCCGCGGGGTTGAGCAGCGCGATCGAGCCCGCATCGGCACCGAAGGTTGAGATAAGTTCGTCGAGCATCTGGCCGAGCGCGTTCCGTGGATCCTGGACGCGGCCGGTGAGCGAGGTGATGCGATAGAGCGCGGGATACGCGCGCGGGTCGGCTTTGAGCGGCATGGACGGAGTCGTCACACTGGCGCGAGGGGCGCAGGGCGAACAGGATTTTTTCTCCCCATGGCAGGGCTGGGCGTCGCCGGCGGGGCACCGGATCGAGCCGCACTCTGGCGCGGCCGTAGGCGGACATTATCCCGGTTCGAGACGGGATCGGGGGAGAGACAGGTCCCGACGTGGCGCCGGGAGGACGCGGGGTCGTGCGTCAGCTCGCAGCAGGGATCGCGACGGGCTTGATGATCTCCGTCAATGCATCGCGCAACGTTTCCAGGCGCGGCGTATCGATCGCTTGGGCGGGCTCGGAGCTCTCAATGTAAAACGTATCGATCGCGACACCGCGCTCGGTGCCGATGCGGGCGAAGGTGATGTCGAAGCCGTGATCGGAGATCGCCTTGGCGAGACGATAGAGCAGGCCGATCTGGTCGCGCGCCTGGATTTCCACGATCGTGCGCTGCATGGCCAACTCGTGGTAAACTTCCACGGTGGGAGGAAACGAGGAGTGCAGAGCCTCGCCGTTGGTGGAGACGGTGTAGCGGCTGCCGGAGATCTTCTTCGCCTGCGCGACGATGTCGGGATACAGGTCCTTGTTGGACACGAGGGCGGACTCGATCGTCTTGGCAAAGAGTTCCTGTGCGCTCGCGCTTTGGACGACGCCGCGGCCGGGCTCGACGACGTAGAAGGTGTCGATCGCGATGTGGTCGGAGCGCGAGATAACTTTGGCGCCAAGGATACTGAGGCCGGCGACGCTGAATGCGCCTGCGAGCTTATAGAAGAGTCCAGCACGATCCCAGGTGACGACATTGACGACGGTAAGGGAGCGGTTGAGGTCATCCTGCCACTCGATGACGGGCTTGAGCGAGCCCACGGAGTCGGCCGTGGCGATGGACTTCAACAGGCGGTTCACCATCTGGATGTGCAGTGCGATCTCGTCGGCATCCGTCTGGATGAAATAGCGCTCAGGCAGGAGGCCGAAATGCGCCACGATCTCGTCGGCGCTGATTCCAGGCGTCTTGCGGGAGATGAGTTCCTGTTGGGTCATTTGCTTCTTCTTTTCGAAAGTGGCGTGGACGGCGTCACCGAGGTTCAGCCGTTGCAGCGTGGCGCGGAAGAGGCTGGTGTGAAGCGTGTCCTTGTAACCGTTCCACAGGCTCGCCGCCGTGCCGCGTGCATCACAGAACGTGTGCACGTAAAGATGCCGGAGTCTTTCAGGATCTCCAACGAGTTCGGCAAAAGCAGCGGCAGTCTGGGGGTCATCGACATCACGCTTCTGCCAGAATCGTGCCATCGCTAGATGATTTTTGATCACGAAGGAGACCAGTTCGCGGCCTTCCGCGCTCACAGCCAGCCGGTCGAGAATGGGTTCAGCGATGCGCACGCCCGACTCCGCATGTCCCTGGATGCCTTCGGCTTTGCCGATGTCGTGGAGGAGGAGGGTGAGGTAGAGAAGCGCCGGCTCGGCGCTCTCGTGCAGCACCTCGCGATACTTCAGCGTGATCGGTTCGGCTTCGGTAAAAATCAGGTCAAGTTGTCGGATCGCTTCGAGCGTGTGCACGTCCGCCGTGTAGCGGTGATAGAACTCGTGCTGCACCAGACAGGTGAGGCCATCGAACTCGGGGATGAAGCGGCTCAACACGCCGAGCTCGTGCATGAGATTGAGCGTGGGAAAGACCGCTCCGGCTTCGGAGAGGATAGCGCGAAAGCTGACGTTGGCCGCATCGCTGGCGCGCACGTCGTCGGTGATCAGGCCGAGTGATGCGCGGATGAGCGACTGGAGGTGAAAATCGAGTTCACCTTCGAGTTGCTGACAGTGGCGGAAGACGCGGATGAGCCGCACCGGATCTTCCTGAAACACGTCGGACTTCTCCGCGATGAGCGTGCGACCGCGGAGGAGAAAGCCGTCGATGCGCTTGCTGCGACGGAAACGCGAGGCGAGCAGAGACTCCCGCAGCGAGACCTTTGCGCCCTGCGCATCGCGGCCGATGGTGAGGGCGAGGCGGCTCTCGATCAGTTTTGAGATGCGGAAGATCGTCTGCGCCGCGCGGTAGTAGTCCTGCATGAACCGCTCCACCCGCAACAATGGGTCCTCCTCGGTGTAGCCGAGGTTCTGGGCGACGCGCGGCTGCATGTCCAAGTTAAGCACGTCGGTCGCGCGCACACTGAGGAAGTGCAGTTCATTGCGCACCCGCAGCAGCACGCCGTAAGCGCGGGTGAAGTCAGCCAGCTCTTCGGCGCGCAGGTAGTTTTGCGTGACCAATTCGTCGATGTGCCGGATGCCGAGCTTTACCCGCGCCATCCAGACGGCGTTTTGGTAATCGCGCAGACCGCCCACGCCGTTCTTCAAGTCGGGCTCCTGGAGAAAAACGGTGTCGCCGTATTTCGCGCGTCTCTGCGCCTGATCGCTCAGACGGGCGGCGATGTAGCCTTTGGGGTCCTCGGTCGTGGCGAAGGCGCGATAGTTTTGCTCGAGCGTTTCGAAAAGCGCGTCCGAGCCGGCGATGAGTCGCGCCTCCAGCAGCGAGGTGAGCGTCTGGATGTCCTTGCGCGCTTCGATGAAGACATCGTCGAGATTACGCGTGGAGTGGCCGACTTTCAGACCGCAATCCCAGAGCGGGTAGAGGATATCGTTGGTGAGTTGCTCGAGGAAGGGTTTGACCACGGCCGGTTTGGTCTTGGCCGGGAAAAGAAACATCAGGTCCACGTCGCTCAGCGGGCTGAGCTCGCCGCGACCGTATCCGCCAAGTGCCACGAGCGAAACGGGTGCGGGCAGCGCTCCGCTGGTTTGCTGGTAGCGCTGCACGCCGGCGTCGAAGAGCGCCACGAGCATGGCATCGATCGTGGCGGCGCGCTCGTGCGCGATGTCGAGGCCGGAGGCGCCGAGGGCGTGTTTCTCGCGCAGGCTGGCCGCGGCCGCCTGCAAGTAGCCTTTGCACGCGGCGAGCCGGTCCGCGGCGGATTGGCCGGGAGGGAGCTTCAGCGGTTCGCTGGCGAAAGGCGGAAACGTGTCGGGCATGCGGGAAACGCGCGAGTGAAGCGATTTCGGTGCGGCGGGCGAGGGGGATTTTAACCACTTGCCTCGTTCCGGGGCGGCCGGTTCTCTGTCGGGTTTTTAACCCAATCCGACCGATGGCCGAGATCACCAAGAGCTACGAACCGCGCGACGTGGAGAAGAAATGGTATGGCGCCTGGATGGACGCCAAATGCTTCGGTGGCGAGGTCGATGCGAGCCGTCCGGCCTACAGCATCGTCATCCCGCCGCCCAACGTCACCGGTGTGCTCACGATGGGCCACGTGCTCAACAACACGCTGCAGGACATCCTGATTCGCCGCGCACGTCTCGAGGGCAAGAGCGCCATGTGGCTCCCTGGCACCGATCACGCCGGCATCGCCACGCAGACCGTCGTCGAGCGCGAGCTGCGCAAGCAGAAGAAAACGCGTCACGATTTCGGCCGCGAGAAGTTCGTCGAGAAGGTCTGGGAATGGCGCCACGAAAAGGGCGGCATCATCCTCGAACAACTTCGCCGCCTCGGTGCGTCGTGCGACTGGGATCGCACCGCGTTCACGATGGACCCGGCCTACTCGCAACGCGTGCTGCACGTGTTCGTGGAGCTCTTCAACCGCGGCTACATCTACCGCGGCAAGCGCATGGTCAACTGGTGCCCGGTCTCGCTCACCGCACTCTCCGACGAAGAGGTGATCATGAAGCCGACCAACGGCACGCTCTATCGCGTCCGCTACGAACTCGTCGATCAGCCCGGCCGATTCATCGAGGTGAAAACCACGCGTCCGGAAACGATCCCGGGCGACGTCGCCATCGCGGTCCACCCCGACGACCCGCGCTACACCGACATCATCGGCAAAAAAGTTCGTCGCCCGCTCGGACCGACCGCGGAGATCCCGATCATCGCCGACACCGCCGTGGACAAGGAATTCGGCTCCGGCGCACTCAAGATCACGCCCGCGCACGACAAGGTCGATTACGAGGTCGGCCTGCGCCACAAGCTCCCGATCGTCGACGTGCTCCAGCCCAACGGTGTTCTCAACGAACTCGCGGGCCCCGACCTCGCGGGGATGGATCGCTTCGCCGGTCGCAAGAAAGCCGCCGAACTCCTGAAAGCTTCCGGCGCGCTCCTCGCCGAGGAAGCGTATTCCAACAACGTCGGTTTCTCCGAACGCGCCGACGTGCCGATCGAGCCGCGCCTCACCGAACAGTGGTGGCTCAAGTATCCGAAGATCGAGGAAGCCAAGGCCGCCGTGCGCGACGGCCACATCAAGTTCTACCCCGAGCGTTGGTCCAAGGTTTACCTGCATTGGCTCGAAAACATCCAGGACTGGTGCATCAGCCGTCAGCTCTGGTGGGGCCATCGCATTCCTGTCTGGTATCGCAAGGGCGCGGATCGCTCCGATCCGAAGAACTGGCACGTCTCCGTCGCCGGTCCAGCTGATCCGCAGAACTGGGAGCAGGAAGACGACGTGCTCGACACGTGGGCGTCGTCGTGGCTCTGGCCGTTTGCCACGCTCGGCTGGCCTGACGAAGCCGAGATGAAGCGCGACGGCTTCGATTATTTCTATCCCACGAGCACGCTCGTGACCGGCCCCGACATCATCTTCTTCTGGGTCGCCCGCATGATCATGGCCGGCCTGGAATTCATGGGCGATCGACCCGGTTCGGGCTCTCAACTCTCAGCTCTCAACTCTCAGCTTTCCGAAAAGGAAATCGCGCAGCGAATTCCGTTTCGGAATGTTTACTTCACCGGCATCATCCGCGACCAGCAGGGCCGCAAGATGTCGAAATCCCTCGGCAACTCGCCGGACCCGCTCGACCTGATCGAGAAATACGGCGCCGACGGTCTGCGCTTCGGCATCATCTCCATCGCGCCGCAGGGTCAGGACATTCGTTTCCAGGAAGACCGCATCGAGAGCGGCAAGAACTTCTGCAACAAGCTCTGGAACGCCTGCCGCTTCCGTCAGATGAGCGGCGAGGCCGGCGACAACTCCTCGCTCGACGCGATCATGAAGCGCCTCGAGCCCGCGAAGTTCGACGCCGACGACCACGCGATCCTCGACCGCCTGCTCGCCACGACGCGCGAGATCGACCGCTGCTTCGCCGAGTTCGAATTCAGCGCCGCCGTGCAGGCCCTGTATGGGTTCTTCTGGAACGACTTCTGTGACTGGTATGTGGAGGTCTCCAAGGCGAAGCTCCAGAATCTGGATACAAAGGCCAACTGTCTCGCGCTGCAGGACCTCGTCCTCCGTCAGACGTTGCTGCTGCTGAACCCGTTTATCCCGTTCATCACGGAAGAACTCTGGAGCCTGCTCGGCTACGGCGCGCCCGGCACGTTCATCCAAAACGCCCGTGTCGAAGATTCCTCGCAGCTCGCGATGAAGGCACACGAGTTCAACCTCGTGCTCGATCGCACGCAGATCGCCGCCGTCGAAGGCGTGAAGACGTTTGTCTCGCAAGCCCGCGCGCTGAAAGCCGACCGCAATCTCGCCAGCCGCCGCGACGTGAAGTTCCTCCTCACCGCCAGCGATGCCGCGTGGCACACCATCGAGGCCAACCTCGCGAAAATTCTTCGCATGGCCGGCGCCTCCGAGATCACGCGCCGCGATTCCGTCGAAGGCGCGCCCGCGGTCGTCACCCCGCTCGGCACGCTTTATCTCGACCTCGCGAGCTCCGTCGATGCCGGCGCGGAAAAAGCGCGACTCACGAAAGAACTCGAAACGCTGGCGAAACACATCGCCGGCACCGAGGCGCGGCTGGCGAACGAAGCATTCGTGAGCAAAGCGCCCCCCGCCGTGCTCGAGGGCGCGCGCAAGCAACTCGCCGACCAACAGGCGAAGCGCACCGAACTCGAGCGCCTCCTCAAAGCGCTCGGCTGATTGCCTGAGCAAAGAACCCGCCGCTTCCGGCGGGTTCTTCTCGTTGACCGCCTCGGGCCCAAGTGCGGACCGAATCGAGCCAAGGTCCGCCCCGTGTCGGAACAAGGTCCGCCCTCACTCGCGCCCGAGGGCGCACCGTGTCGCGACCCATGGCGCACCGACCCGGCTCAGGGCGCGGCTCGGATTGGTTGTGCGTGTGCCCGCCGAACAACCCGGGGAGACGCCGGGCTCCGCCGCTCCCACCGGCCGTCCGCCACGTTTCGCGCTTCCGTGATTGCACGCGACCGGTGCACTCGAATGATCCCGTGACATGAGCGACTGTCCCTGCGGCTCCGGCCGTCTCTACGCTGAATGTTGCGAACCGATCATTGCCGGTGCGCCGGCCAAAACCGCGGAAGCGTTGATGCGCTCGCGCTACTCGGCATACGTGAAGCACGCCTTCGATCACCTGGGAAACTCGCTCTCCGAAGAGCAGCGCAAGGACTACTCGCCCGAAGACGCACGGCGTTGGTCAGAGAATTCCGAGTGGCTCGGGCTCACGATCCTGCGCACCGAACAGGGTGGTCCGACGGATGAAGTGGGACTCGTCGAGTTCTCCGCGCGCTTCAAGACGAACGGCGAGGAACAGGAGCATTTGGAGACCGCGATTTTCTCTCGGGAAAAGGAACGCTGGGTTTACGCGGGGCAAATGCCGTCGCGTGGACAAACCGTGCGGCGCGAAACACCGAAGGTCGGGCGCAACGATCCGTGTCCCTGCGGCAGCGGGAAGAAATACAAGAAGTGCTGCGGCGCGGCAGCGTGAGACATGGGCACGTCGCGTGCTGACGCGGATCGTCCCCCTTTCATGCTGCAGCTCATCCACGCATCCGTCGCTTCGCCCAACCTCGCTCTCGTCGAGGTGGAGCTGCGGGCGGAGCGCTCGCAAGTGGCGAAACGTTTGTGGCGCGGCGTGGCGGTGGACGGGCGCGAGTTTGGCTTCGACCTGGCGAGCCCCTTGAAGCACGGCGACACGTTTTTCGAGACGGAGACGGCGCGCTACGTCTTGCGCCAGCAGCCCGAGCCGGTGGTGGAAATCGCGCTCGAGATGGCGCCTTCTGCGGCCGCCGGGATCGGCTGGGCGGTTGGCAATCTGCATCTCGAATTGCAGTCGGAGGCGTCGCGACTGCTCGCGCCGGACGAGCCGGCTGTGCGGGCGTTGCTCGAGCGGTTGCAGGTGCCCTATCGGCGCGCAGAAGCGGTGTTTCGCCCCGGGCGTTTGGCCCGGGGCACGCGCCCCACGCATGAACTCGGCCCCAGCCACAAACACTGACGCGGCCTGGGTGCTGGGGCTATTGCAGGCCGGCGATTCCTATTACCCGACGGGCAGCTATGCCCATTCGTTTGGCCTCGAGGGCCTGGTGCAGCAAGGGGTGGTGCGCGATCGAGACACGCTGCGGGAGTTTGTAGTCGTTTCCGTGATACCGGGGCTCGTGCACGGCGATCTCGCGCTGGCGGCGCACGCGTGGCGGGCGCTGGCGATCCCGAACTGGGCGCAAATCGTGGAGCTCGCGCAGCTGTCTGCGGCGATCAAGGCGCCCCGCGAGTTGCGCACCGCGTCCGAAAACATCGGGCGGCAGCGCGCGGAACTGCTGGCGAATCTGCGCGGAGCGCCGCTCGCGATCGAGTATGTGCGGCGTGCGGCGGAGGAGGGCTGGCCCCACTCGTCGGCGCTCTCCGCGGCCCTGGAAGGGCGGGTGTTCGGCGCACCGCTCGCGGGCGTGTTGAGCGGAGTTTTCTATGCGAACCTCGCCGCGATCGTGGCGGCGGCGATGAAGATCCTGCGCATCGGCCAAAACGCGGCGCAGGGGCTCCTGGTCGAGGCGCTGGCCGCGGCGCCGGAGCATCTCGCGCGGGTGGAGACGATCGCGATCGCCGACATCGGCTGGTTCAATCCCTGGCTCGACATCGCCGCCTCGCGGCACGAATCCGCCGACGCGCGGCTTTTTATCTCATGATTCATCTCAGCCACAGAGACACAGAGAAAGCACGCGCACGCTCACTCTGTGATCTCTGTTCCTCTGTGGTTCATTTCCTTGTCCCATGACTCGTCCTCCCAGAATCGGCATCGGCGGCCCGGTGGGCTCCGGCAAGACCATGCTTTGTTTGCGGCTTTGCCAGAAGCTGCGCGAGCGCTACTCGATGGCCGTCGTCACCAACGACATTTACTGCTGCGAGGACGCGCAGTTCCTGATTCGACAAACGGCGCTCGCGCCCGAGCGTATCGCCGGAGTGGAGACGGGCGGTTGTCCGCACACCGCAATTCGCGACGACACGACGATGAACGAGCAGGCGTGCAGAGCGCTCGAGGTGAAGTTTCCCGATCTCCAGCTGCTGCTCGTGGAGAGCGGCGGTGACAATCTCACCGCGACGTTTTCGCCCGAGTTGGTGGATGCCTTCATCTACGTGATCGACGTAGCGGAAGGAGACAAAATCCCGCGCAAGGGCGGCCCCGCGATCCGGCACAGCGACTTGCTGATCATCAACAAAATCGACCTCGCGCCGCTCGTGGGGGCCGACCTCGGTGTGATGGAGCGCGACGCGAAGCGGCAACGCGGCGAGCGTCCGTTTCTGCTTTGCGACCTGAAACGCGAACACAACCTCGACGCGGTGATCGCGTGGATCGAGCGCCAGGTGCTCTTCGCGACGTCTGCGAACAAGTGAAGCGCGGAGTCCCGGCACGGCATGGCTGAACTCGACGGACATCTCGAATTGCGCGCCACGGCGTCGGCTGATGGCTGCACGGGGTTGTCACACCAATCGTTTCGCGCGCCGTTTCATCTTTCGAAGCCTTATGCGCATGACGAGGTGCTGCAGGTGCAGATCGTGAACCCCACGGCCGGCATGCTCGAGGGCGACCGCTTGCGCGTTGAAATCGCGGTGGAAGACGGCGCGGCGCTGCTCGTGACCACGCCGTCGCACGCGCGCGTGTTTCGCGCTAAAGGGAAGGGTGGCGTGACCTGCCGGCAGACGCTGCGCGTCGCCTCGGGCGGCTGGCTCGATTGGTGGCCTGAGCCGCTGGTGCCTCACGCTGGTTCGCGCTACGTGCAGGAAACGAGAGTGGAGTTGGGGGCGGGAGCGGCTCTGTTTTTTTGCGACGCGGTGGCCCCGGGCCGCGTGGCGCGAGGGGAGGCGTGGAGCTGGCAGTCGCTGGAGATGAAACTCGAGGTGACCCAGGCTGGTCGCCCCATCCTGAGAGAGCGTCTGGCGCTCGATGGACCTCAGGCGGGCAAACTGGCGCAGTGGGCGGGTGCGAGTGAGCCGTGGCTTGCGACGATCGTGCTCGTCCATGCCGCCGAGAGTGACGTGCTGCAGAAGATCACGCAGGAGTTGCACACGCCGGAATGCTGGGTCGGCGGCAGCACGCTGGCCGGCAACGGCGCGTGGTCGGCGCGCATCGCGGCGCGGGATGGGCAGGAATTGCGCGACATTGTATCCAGATTTCGGACACGCTTGTCTGAGGCGTGCCCGAGGCTCGGCGTGGGCCTGCGCCGGGTGTAGCCGGGCTAGCGGCAGGTCGACTCGGGAACCGAAGACAGGTAGTGCTCGAGCGCGCTGCGATTGTGTTGCCGCAGCAGCTGCTCGACGCGCTCTGCCTTGCGCGCCTTGGCAGCCTGCAGAATCTCCCAGTGTTCGGCCTGCGCCTCGGGTGCCCGGTAGGAAAGCACGTCGACGGAAAAACGCCGGATACGATCCCAATGATCAAGTGTCTGCGAGAGCTCGGCATTGACCCGCTTCAGACCCGCCAGGGACGCGAGCGTGAGATGGAACTGGGCGTTTAGTTCCGCCCACCGGTCCGGTTCGCGCGCGACCCGCACGGCGTCGAGTTCGACAAGGATCTGCTCGAGCGCGGCGAGGTCCTCCGACCGGGCGCAGCCGATGGAGTGGCGGCACACGGCGCTTTCAAGCCCCTCGAGTAAGGTGAACAACTCCACAACGCAGCAGCGGGTGATTCCTTTGACGACCACGCCCACGTGCGGCCGGATTTCCACGAGTCCTTCGGCGGCGAGTAGTTGGAGCGCCTCGCGCACGGGGATCGGGCTGATACCGAGCTGGCGCGCAGTCTCGTCGATGACGATCGTCTGCCCGGGCGCGAGCGTGAGGCGGAGGATGCGTTCGCGAAGCTCGTGAAGCGCGAGCTCGGTTTTGGTCACATACGCGCGCGCAGACGAACCGGGGGCAATACGACGGGCGGTCATCGAGAGGAGTTTACTGCCACGGTTGACCGTGCTGCAAAACCTATATCGTATATTCCGGAAGTTTGTCCCCGGAATCACGTCGTGTTTACCCCGCTGCCACCCCTTCGCCCACGCCGGACCATTGAGGGGATCTCGGCCGTGTTGCTGCCGTTCACGTCCGGGGGAGAGATTGATTTGGCGGGATGGGAGACGCTGTGCGAGCGCACCTGGCAGGCGGGTCTCACCCCGGCGATCAACATGGATACCGGCTACGCCAATCTGCTCACGCCGGTGGAGCGCGGCGATCTGCTCTCGCGAGC
This sequence comes from Verrucomicrobiota bacterium, assembly GCA_023410155.1. Taxonomy (GTDB): domain Bacteria; phylum Verrucomicrobiota; class Verrucomicrobiia; order Opitutales; family Opitutaceae; genus Opitutus. The sequence continues at coordinate 14,561 of JAEYQF010000250.1, forward strand.
GGGAAAGCTCGCGCGCGGGCGGCGATTCGTCGCGGGGGCATTTGTCGTCGATCGCACCGGCGGAGTCACTGAATTGTATTTGGAGGAGGTGGCGGCCATCCGTGCGGCGGGCGGCACGCCGATCCTGTTTCAAAGCCCTGCGCTAAAGGCGCTCGAACGCGCCGCGATGCTCGCCCTCTACCGGCGCGTAGCGGCCGAGGCGGGCGAACTGCTGGCCTTCGAACTCGGCGAGATGTTCGCGCCCTTTGGTGCGATCTACGATCTCGAGACCGTGCGCGGCTTGATGGAGATTCCCGAACTCAAGGGAATGAAACACTCCTCGCTGAGTCGCGAACTCGAGTGGCAGCGGCTGGCATTGCGCGACGAGGTGCGGCCCGACTTCAAGCTCTACACCGGCAATGACCTCGCGATCGACATGGTGCAATGGGGCAGCGACTACCTGCTCGGCCTTTCCGCCTTTCATCCGGAAGCCTTTGCCGTGCGTGATGCGTGTTGGGCGGCGGGGCGGCCCGAGTTCTACGAGCTGAACGACTGGCTGCAGTATCTCGGCATGCTTGCGTTTCGCGCGCCAGTGCCGGCTTACAAGCACACGTGCGCGCAGACGCTGCGACGGCGAGGAATCATCGCCTCCAGCGAACCTCATCCGCGGGCGGTGCGTCGCCCCGAATCGGACGAGGCCATTCTCCAGCCGATCGTGGAGCGGCTCGATCAATTGACGGTCACAGCCCGCGCGGCGTTGGCCAGCTGACGTTCATGGCGGTCCCAATCGTAAAAATCGCCACCCTGAAGTCGCAGGAAGCATTGGCGGCCCGGTTCGCTGAGCTGAACCTCGAGCTGAAGTTCGATGCCGCCCTGCAGGCCGGCGCCGAGGCGCCATTGGCCGCTCCCCTCGAGGTTTACGGGCGAACGTTAGGGAACCGTTTCGCCATCCTCCCGATGGAGGGTTGGGACGCAGAAACAGACGGGCGCCCCAGCGAACTCGTGCGCCGGCGCTGGCAGCGTTTCGGACAAAGCGGAGCGAAGTTGATCTGGGGTGGGGAAGCGGTCGCGGTGCGTCACGACGGTCGGGCGAATCCGAATCAGCTCGTCATCAGCGAGTCCAATGTCGCGGCGCTCGCCGATTTGCGGGAGGCGCTCGTGCGCGCCCATCGCGAGCAGCATGGCCGGACCGATGATCTGTTCGTGGGCGTGCAGTTGACGCACTCCGGTCGATTTGCGCGTCCCAACAACAAGGCGCGGCTGGAGCCATTCCTTGCGTATCGTCACCCCATTCTCGATGCGCGCTTCCAAGTGCCGGCGGATCTGGCTCCGGTGAGCGACGAGCAGATCGACGCCTTGATCGCGGATTTCGTGGCGGCGGCTGTCCGCGCGCAAAAGGCGGGCTTCGACTTCGTCGACCTCAAGCATTGCCATGGCTACTTCGCTCACGAGCTGCTCTCGGCCGTGGATCGAGGGGGCCGCTACGGGGGTTCGCTCGAGAATCGCACGCGTTTCCTGCGCGAAGCCGTCGCGGGTATCCGACGCGAGGCGCCGGGGCTGCACGTGGGCGTGCGGGTGAGCATCTTCGACCGCCTGCCGTATCAGAAAAATGGTGACGGCACGGGCGAGCCCGTGCCTTGGAGCGGTGCGTATCGCTACGGTTTCGGCTGCAATCCCGGGAATCCGGCCGAGTCCGACTGGGCGGAGCCGCTGGCGTTTCTGCGTCTGCTGCCTCAACTCGGCGTGAAGCTCGTATGCCTCACGGGCGGGAGCCCTTACTACAATCCGCACCTGGTTCGCCCGGCCGCGATGCCGCCGAGCGATGGTTACCTGCCGCCCGAGGATCCGCTCGTGGGAGTGGCCCGGCAGGTGGAGCACGCGGCGTATGCCAAGCGGGCGGTGCCGGAACTCACGATCGTCGCCTCCGGCATGAGCTACCTGCAGGAATGGCTGCCCCACGTCGCGCAATCCGCCGTGCGCCATGGGATGTTCGACGTAGTCGGCATTGGGCGCTCTGTTCTATCGTATCCGGAGATGGTTGCGGACGTGTTGGCGGGACGCCCGCTGCAGGCGAGGCGGATTTGCCGCACGTTCAGCGATTGCACGACGGGCCCGCGCAACGGACTGGTGTCGGGCTGTTATCCGCTCGACGACTTCTATCGCCAGCACCCGGACGTGGCGCGCCTGAAGCAGATCAAGGCGGCCGCGCGCTAGCTTAGCTCACCACGAGGTAGAATCCCACCGCGGCGAGGCTCCACCCCGCCGCAGCGCGAATCGCCGGGGAGCGATCGGCGGTGAGCGCGCCGATCCCACCGCCCAAAAGGTGCAGGAGCGCGGTGACGACGAGGAGACCGACGGCATACGCGACGCCGCTCACGCCGGCGGCGATTTCGCTACCGTGGGCGAAGCCGTGGAAAAACGCGAAGAGGCCGCCGATCAGTGCGCTGGCCGCGAGCGGCAGACGGGCCGCATGGGCAACCAAGAGCCCGAGCACAAGGATCGATGCGGCGATACCTTGCTCCACGCCAGGCACCGCGATCCCGCTTTGCACAAAGGAAACGCCGAACGCCATCACCGCCACAAAGGTGAGCGGCACCACCCAGCGGGCGCGGGCGCCCCCCCGGGGGGGGCCCCGGGCCCAAGCCCCCG
>JAEYQF010000271.1 GCA_023410155.1 Verrucomicrobiota bacterium
GAGCCCGCGCAAACCGGTCCCCGCCACGTCACCGTGAAGCGCGCCGGACAGCTCGGCGTCGTGGCCGTCGGCTACAAGGTCCCGCCGGCGCGCCACGCCGACTACGCCGCCGTCCAGGTGCTCGGCGCCATCCTCACGGACGGCAAAAACGCCCGTCTTTACAAGGCGCTCACCGACAAGAATCTCACCGTCGGCACGCAGACGTTTCTCGGCTTCAACCACGATCCTTCGATGGCGATCATCTTCGCTCCGCTCGCGCCCGGCGCCGGCCACGAAGAGGTCGAGAAGATCGTTTTCGACGAGGTTGAGAAACTGAAGAACGAGGGCGTCGCCGCCGCCGAAGTGCAGGCCGCTACCGCGAAGATTCTCGCGGACGCTGCGTATCAGCGCGACGGCTCGTTCGCCATCGCGGGCAACCTCAACGAGTGCATCGCCGCCGGCGATTGGACCCTTTACTACTCGATCGAGGACGCCACGAAGAAAGTCACGGCCGACGACGTGAAACGCGTCGCCAACGAATACCTTGGTCGCGACCAAAGCACCGCCGGCTGGTTCGTGCCGGTCGTGAAGTAAATCCTCAGCAGGACATCACCGATGAAAAAATCTCTCCTCTCCCTGCTCACCGCGACCGCCGCCCTCGCGCTCGTCGCTCCCGCGCACGCGCAGATCGCTTCCCGCGTCCAGCGCACGAAAGCCTCCGGCATCGACCTCATCGCCTACCCGACGGCGGTGAAGGACGTCGTGACCATCCAAGGTTCGCTGCCTGCGGGCGACGCGTTTGCCGGCGAAGGCAACATCGCGATCCCCACCCTCGTCGGCATGCTCCTCGACAAGGGCACCACGTCGGCCGACAAGTTCGAGATCGCCGCCAAACTCGAAAACGTCGGCGCCAACATCTCCTTCGATGTCGGCGCGCAGATGCTCCAGATCGGCGCGAAGTGCCTGAAGAAAGACCTGCCGCTCGTCGTCGGCCTCATCGCCGAGCAACTGCGCACGCCGGCCCTCTCCGCCGAGGAGTTCGAAAAGGCCAAGAAACAACTCGCGGGCGGGCTCCAGCGCCAGCTCGAGAGCACCGACTTCCGCGCCGGCGATACGTTTACCCGCACGATCTACCCTGTCGGCCATCCGAATCGTCAGCCGCCCACCGAGGAGATGCTCGCCGCGATCGAGAAAGCCACCCTCGAAGAGGCGAAGGCGTTTCACAAAAAATACTACGGCCCCGCGCACCTCACGCTCGTCGCCGTCGGCGATGTCGACGTGGCGCAACTCCAGTCCGAAGTGCAGAAAGCCTTTGCCGGCTGGTCCGGCGGCGTGCCCGTCATGCGGACCGCGAAATCGAGCGGCACCGATTCACCGAAGGAGCAGGTCGTGTTCATGGCCGATAAACCCAGTGTCACGGTGATCTTCGGCCAGACCACCGGCCTGCGCTACAGCGATCCCGATTACCAGGCGCTGCGCATGGGCACGGCGATCCTCGGCAGCGGTTTCACGGGCCGCCTGATGGCCAACGTGCGCGACAAGGAAGGGCTCACCTACGGTATCGGCTCCTCGCTCGCCCGCGACACGTTCACCGATGGCGACTGGCGCATCCAGGCGACGTTCGCCCCCGCATTGCTCGACAAAGGACTGGAGTCCACCAAGCGCCAGCTCAACGCCTGGCATAAGGAAGGCGTCACCGAGACCGAGGTGCAAAACCGCAAGGGCGACCTCATCGGCTCCTTCAAAGTCGGCCTCGCCACCACGGATGGCATGGCCGGTGCGCTGCTCAACGCAGTCCACCGCGGCTACGACGTCACCTGGCTCGATGAGTATCCGAAACGCGTCGAGGCGCTCACCGCGAAGGAAGTGAACGCCGCGATCAAGAAATACGTAAAGCCCGACTCCCTCTATCTGATCAAGGCGGGCAGCGTCCCCGGCGCGACGCCTGCGGCCAAGTAACCAAACTTCGGATACGTTTTCACTTCAGCCGCACCGTAAGAAACGGTGCGGCTTTTTTGCGGCCCGAGTCGGGCCAAAGTGCGGACCGGGCCGAGCCAGAGTCCGTCCCGAGTCGAGCCACGGTGCGCAGCGAGTTGGGACCCGTTGCGGAACGGGCCGAGCCCAGATGCGAACACGGGCGCAACAAGGTCCGGATCAGGCCGACGCAGGGTGCAACTCGCCCGCTCTCCTCGGCGCGTTTTTCGAGCGCGCAAAAAAAGCCCGCCGGGCATGGCGGGCTTCACCTGAGTGCGTTCGCACGCACGCACTCTCATTTCTCCAAGGCCTGATACACGGTGTTCGTGAACTTTTCGGAGATGGAGTCTTCGTTGAACGGCACATGCTGGAAAAGCGCGATCATCAGCAGCCGCTCCCTCGGGTCCATTGATACATAGGTGGTGGCGTAACCATCCCAGCCAAACATGCCGACCGACCCCAATGACGCCGCAGGGCCGGTCGGACGAATCCGCACGCCCAGGCCGAAGGACGGCGGAGCCCACACGGTGCCAGCGGGAAGGTGCGAGGTCTGGTCGCTCGTCATCATCTCCACGGTCTTGCGACCAAGCACACGCACGCCGTCCAGCTGGCCGCCGTTGAGCAGCATTTGCGCGAAGCGCGTGTAGTCATGAAGCGTCGAGAAAAGTCCGCCGCCGCCTGAGGGGAACGCGAGTGTGCCGAACTGCATGGCCGCATCGTCGCGCGCGAGTCCGTCGGGCGTCCGGTGGTGAATCATGGCCACGCGCGCACTGAGTGCAGCATCCGGGCGGAAAGTGGTTTCGGTCATCCGCAGCGGTTTGAAGACGCGCTCACGCATCGCGGCCTCGAGATCCTGCCCCGTGACGGCTTCGATGACGGCGCCGAGGATGTCGGTGTTGACGCCGTAGGTCCACTTCTCGCCGGGTTGGTGCACGAGCGGCAGCGTGGCGACCCGGCGGACAAACTCCTTCAGCGTGGGCGCAGCCCAAATCTCGGCGCGCGTCCAGAGGGTCTTCGCCGGCTCGTCGGCGAAAAGATCATACGGCAGTCCCGACGTGTGCGTCAGAAGGTGTCGGATCGTGATCGATCCTTTCGCGGGTTGGAGCTGTGGCGCGTCGGCCGTGCCACACACCATCACCTGCCGATTCGCGAGCTCCGGCAGGTAGCGCTCGACGGGGTCATCGAGCAAGATGCGGCCTTCCTCGACCAGGGTAAGCACGGTGACGCTCGTCACCATCTTCGACATCGAGAAGATGCGAAACACTGTGTCCTCGGCCATGGATTTCGCACCGGCGGTGTCGGCGAGGCCGTGCGCGCCATGGGAGACGACCGCGCCGTCGCGAGCGACAAGCCACACGACTCCGGCGTATCTCTTCGCATCGATCTCACGTTTCAGCAGCGCGGGCACGTGTTCGAGACGTTTGGCGGAGAGCCCGACGTCGACCGCAGTTTTCTCCGGCAACGGCAAAGCGGCGAAGAGACGCGCCCCCGAGAGGGCCAGCGTGAAGGCAACACCAACGAGACCGAGGCGCGCGAGCGCCAGCTTGCGATTGTGCATAAGCAGAAGGGGGAACGGTAAACGCAAGAGAGGCTCAGAGGCGGATCGGACGCAAATCCTTCCCCGGCGAGCGTCGCGACATCTTCCCCCGAGGTTCGGCACGGCGGGCGTCGCCGGCCGGCGAAAAAAAACCGGGGCGGAGGATTTCTCCCCCACCCCGGCGTTGTTTTCCTGGTTAAGCTGTGGAGCCGGTATGCACCGACCTCACAGGGTTTGACGACTCACGCGGCCGAACACCTTGGGCAGATGTGTGACCGCCTGCGTCCAGTTGCGTTTTGCTTTCTTCTCCGTGGGCTCCGTCCGCTCGTTGGCCGGCGCGGGCGTCGTCTCTTCGACGGGCTCGTAGCAGGTCACAAACGTGACGGCAGGAAGGACTCCTGGATTCACGAGGAAGTGCAGTTTCGTCTTCATGTTCATGGTCAGAAGGAGACTTCGAGCAACGGATTGCCGACGTCTCCAGGCCGACCAAGAACGCTCGCAAAGAACTCCGAACAGGATGCGGCGCACGACCGCGGGGTCAAGGACCGCGACGCCGCGAGTTGTTCATACACAAGTGCGCGCAGTCTGCTGACTGCCGCAGCCCGAGCGGTCGGCAGTGGAGTGCCGTCCCAGCCTCCGCGCCGTTACCCGCGCGCGAGTTTTTTCAGCGCGCGGTTAATCTTCTCCAGATCGCAGCGCTCGGGATCGTAGTCGGGCCCGAGCCACTCCAGCCACTCGCGGCCGAGCTCGGTCTGCGGCTCCTTGATGCACGCGAGCATGTCGTGAAACGCTTCGAGCCCGCCGCAATCCTCGGGCGGGCCCGCGCGTTCGCCGGCGAGGCAGACGGGATAGTGCACGCCTTTCTCGAGGGCGCCGGTCTTCTCGAGGCGGATCTCCACCTGCCAGCCTTCGCCGAAGTGGTAACCGTAGGTGAAGCGCTCGTGATTGGAGATATCGAGATCGGCGAGCGTCACGTCGCGGTCGTCCTCGATCGTGAGTTCGTCGCGCTTGAGCGGATTACCGAAGCGCAGCGCGTCGAGAGCGAACGCGTGCGTCTGGTAATCGAACCAGTCGAAAATCACCTGGATGCTGTCGTGCAGCCGGGAGAGCCACATCGTCTCGCGCACTTGGAGGCGACGCCACACCGGTGGCGTGGTGCCCACGACCGCGAGGCGCAGCGTGAAAACACGCTCCGGCGGCTTCTTGGCGGGTGACCCGCCTCCTTCGTGCAGTCCGATCATGGGCGCAGTTGAGCGGAGGGAGGCACGAGCGGCAAGAGCGGCGGCAGTCGCGGGTGAAGGCGGGGCGCCTCGCAAAGCGTCCCGCCTCGGGGTGACTCAGAAGCGATACAGCAGCGTCACGCCGATCTGGCGCGGATCGGCGCGATTCTCGTAACGCGTCTCGATGTAGTCGGGATCTTCGTTGCCGAAGAAATAGACGCGCTTGTCGTAGCGCTCGTTGAATGCATTGCGCACCCAGAGCGTGGCCGTCCATTCACGCCAGGTGTAGCCAAGAGCGGCGTTGACGACCGTGTAGGCGCGGCGCGCTTCGTTCTGATTGTTCGAGTCCCACTGCCGGGCTCGGCCGATCACGTCGGCGCTGGCAAAGAAGCCGCGCTCGGCCCCATAGCGCGCGCCGATCGTGTAGCCGTAGCGGGGAGTGTTGGCGAGGTCGCGCCCACCGCCGGTGTTACCGTTGCCGAGCGTGAACTGCTCGAGCTCCGAACGCATGAGCGCCAGGGAGCCGCGAACGGAAAGCATCCGCGTGAGGGCAAACGAGGATGACGCCTCGAGGCCGTAAACGTGCGAGTCGTCGCCGTTGTCGGTGAAGAAGCGGTAGCTCCCGCCGAATCCGGCGGAGTCGCGCACCTGCGTGTCGCGACGTTGCAGATAGAAGGCGGTGAATTCTCCCGTCAGTCGTTGGTCGAACCAGTGGCCGCGCACACCGGTTTCGTAGTTCCAAAGGATCTCCGTGTCGTAGGTGAGTGGGTCGGTGGCTAGATCGATGCGGGCATCGACGTTGACGCCGCCGGCTTTGTAGCCGCGCGTCGCGGAGACGAAGAGCAGCTCGTGGTCCGTGAGCTGGTGCTCGAGGGAGATTTTTCCCCCGATTAGCGTGTCGTCGAAAACTGGATACACCCGCACCTCAGGATCGTAGGAGTCGGAAGAGGCGCGATAGCGGGTCTTCCGGCCCGCGCCTTCGAGATCGATGTGCTCCGCGCGCAAACCCAGAATCAAACGGGTGCGCGACGAGAAGTCGTGCCCGATCTGGCCGAACAGCGCGGCGTTCCTCGCTTCGTAGTCGGTCGCGAGTCCGCGGATGTTGCCCGGATCGGTATTGGCATAGACGGAGTCCTCCTCGATCGCGGAGAAGAAGGCGCCGATGGTCCAGCGATTGATCCAACCTGCCAGCGTGCCTTCGAGGGAGTCAGCGCGCAGTTCCTGGCTGAACACGTCGCGCGTGCGGGCCAGATCGCTGAAGCCCTGGTAGGAGGCGGCCGTCCAGTCGTCGTCATAGCTGTAGCGCGATCGCGTGCGAGCGGCACTGCTGACGGTGGTGAGCCGCACATTCTCCAAACCCGAGTAGGTGCCGCGCAGGCTGCCGGCGAGGGAGCGTTGCTCGTCGCGCCCGGGCTGGTCCGAGTAGGTGAAGTAGCCGTTGTTATCGAGGGCGAACTCGTCGTAGCCGTTGTCGAAATTTGCGGCGAGGATGGTCGCGTCCCAGCGCCAGAGCGCGTTGGGATTCCACGTGAGGCGCAGGCGCGCGGTAAATTCATCGCGCGCGTTGGCATCCTCATCGACCGTGAGATTGCGGCGGAAGCCGTCGCTGTTGGTCTGCTGGATGGCGAGGCGCATCATGAGTTGCTCGGGGTTCGCCGCCGACAAGGGACCGCCAAGCGCAACTCCGCCAGAGCGCAGCGAGTCGTCGCCGACGGTGCCTTCGACGAGACCGGTCCAGTAGGACGTGGGCTCGTTGGAGACGAGCCGGACGACGCCGCCGGCGGCGTTGGCGCCAAACGCTCCCGCCTGCGGGCCGCGCAGCACCTCGACTTGTTTCGTGTCGAAGGTGCTGCCGATTGTGCCGAGGCCGGTGAAATCGAGATCGTCGACGAGAAAGCGCACCGCCGAGTCGGGCGTCTCGCCCTCGAACTGCGAGTTTTCGCCGATGCCGCGGATCTGAAGATAACGCGGGCGCGACGTGCCACCGGTCCACGTGAGATTGGGGATTTGTTCAACAATGTCGCCGAAGTGGCGCAGCGACTGCTCGCGCAGGAGCGCAGCATCGAGAACCGTCACGCTCGCGGGAATCCGCGCGAGTGGCGATTCCCACAGGTCGGACGTCACGCGCAACGGCTCGAGCGTGACGGGCGGAGCGTTGTTTGAATTTTCAGAGCTCGTTTGCGCGCGCAGCCCGGAGGCCGCGGGGACAAGCGCGAGGCTCGTGGCGAGGAGGAGGACTTGTGTCGGGAGCTTCATGGTTGGTGATGCCCGACCCAAATCGGACTCCCGAGAGAAGGGGCGCCGTGCGCCCGATGGCGCGACTCGCGGCGCCTGCTGTTTCCTTCGTCGGCATGATCCGTTCAGGTTCGAAGGGTCGAGCGGTCGAGCGCACCGCAATCTCAGCCCTCCGCGGAGGACACCCCTACAGGCAAATTGCGACGAAATCGCCGGCACCGGGGCGGGCAAGAAAAAGTTCCAAATTCTATCGGAACCTAAAATCGCCAGCGGACACATACCCGCCGCAAGCGTGCGAAAGACGTGACGGTGGTCGTCCAAGTTTTCTGGATACACGGCATCGGGTGACTCCCGATACGGCATCGGGGGAATTACGAGGTTTTGACCATGTTGGGGCTTCCCTGAAGCGCCCACAGCGGCGTTATTGCGCGCGGGTCCAGCCCAGTCCTCGCAATGTCAGTCAACCCACAGGAAGTAATGTCTAAGAAAATCCTCGCCGTCGTCGCCGCAGCGTGTGCGGCGGTCGTCATCAGTATCAACCCGGCGCGCGCTCAGAACGTGATTGTGAATGGGCAGCTCAACGCGACCAACTACAAGTTGCTCGCCCTGACGTGGAACAAGGCGACCATGGAGACCCGCCTTGGACCGGCCTATGAGGCCGGCAGCTCCAGTTCCGCCGCTAACAGCCGGCCACTGGTCTATAAGCCCACCTCGAAGGTGCGAGTGAATGGCTACCCGCGCACCAATCCTTACGAGCTCGGCTCCAATCCTTCCACGGACGGCGACTACTGGAGCGACGCCGGCCAGGTTGGCTACATCCCCGACGATCCGACCAAGGTGGGCCTCGATCGTATCCAGACCTTCGCCTACTACGACAAGGTCTTCGCCCTGAGCCCACGCCTCGACCACACCAGCCCGAAGCCGAGCCCCGATCCGCAGACGCTCGCCCCCTATTATGCGGCGCTCTTCGGTGCCACCCCCAAGCAGCCCATCGCGATGCACCGCGGCTACGGCATGCGTCAGAATGAAGCGCTTGTGCTCTATCGCGACGGCTATCTCGGCGTCGCCGGCACCCAGACCAGCCGCGGCCCCCATGACCGCCCCTATCCCGGCTTCGTCTTCCCGGTGAACAAGGTCCCGACCGCGATCGCGGTCACCACGCAAAACGAGTTCGCGCTCGTGACGGTCTGGGACATCACCGCCAAGAAGGGCCAGCTCGCCGTCATCGCCCTCGAGGGCAAATACATCCCGTTCCACACGTGGCCCTACATGGCCATGCCGAATCAAGGCAGCTGGTCCGCGTTCAAGCTTCTCGGCTACATCGATCTCCCGATGTCCGCGCCGACGTCGATCTCTGCTGCCAGCAACGGATACTGGAACGGCCCCTCCGAAACCGACAATCGCGTGCTCAGCCAGATCAGCCTCGCCGACGACGCGCACCGCAAACACCTGTGGGACGGCGCCTGGTCCAAGGTCGTCGCCACCGGCGGCTACGCCATCGTCGCCTCACGTGAGGAGAACAAGGTCGCGATCGTCGATCTCACCGCCCTGTTCCAATACGTTCGCACCAGCTACTTGAGCTCCATCTCGAGCTTCAAGGCCACGCTCGCCGCCCGCGGCAACGGTGCCTCCCAGTTCCCCCAGACGTTTGACGCTCGTCCGTCGATCAAGCCCACGATTGCCAAGACCTTCAGCATCCCGCGCCCCACGGCCGTGCTCGCCGGCATCAAGATCGACCGCTGGAGCAAGGACCGGCACAAGGCCCACGTGCTCAGCCGCGAAGGCAACATGCACATCATCGACACCTCGCCGATCATGGCGCGCTGGGCTTGGGAACCCCGCGGCTCGTTCTCCGAGATGGGCAAATTCTACGTCGGCAAGAACCCGGTCGGCATGTGCTTCACTCGGTTCAAGGACAAGAACGTCCCCCTCATCACCAAAGGCGGCGACGGCAACATCACTCCGGACCCGCTCAACAACACGATCCACGTCGCCCTGCGCGGCGAGCAGAAGGTCGTGACCGTCGTCAGCTTCGGCGGCAAGGGCGCCGTCTATCGGCAGATCCGAGACCTGCGCATGGATGACCCGGTCGCCCTCAGCGTCGCCGAGCGCGGGAATATTCTCACCGTCGCCGATTTCCGTGGGCGCAAGCTCATCAGCTACCGCATCGGCGTGCTCAACGACCTCCGCAACAAGGTCACCTACGGTTGCGGCCCCAACGGCACCGATGGGTTCGAGTGCGGCGGCGTGCTCAACGTCCCGGGCTACCCGTTCCTGGTTGGCTCTGCGAACGTGAACTGACGTCCCTCCGTTCTCGTTTCGTTTTTGCGTGCACTTCACGGCGGCCCCACCCGGGCCGCCGTTTTTCTTTGCCCACCCCGCCCGTCTCCGCGAGGCCCATAAACACGAGAGCCGCCCCTTTCGGGACGGCTCAAGTGACCTAACACCAAGCAAACCGTAAGAACTACAAACATGCATCATCCTTACCGGGGACGATGCTGACTACGCGGAGGTAGACGGAGCTCGCCGCAAAACGCTCAAAAAAAGTCCGAGTTTTTTCGCGATCCTCGCGGGTCGCCGCCCCGTTCGCGTCGACCCTCGCCAGCAACCGTGTCGGATCGAGCGCAAGTGCGCGCCGACCCGTGACTTGATGCGCACCGGGCCGCTCCCCGGTGCGGACCGAGTCGGGACACATTTCGGACCGACTCGAGCCAAGGTGCGGCACGACTCAAGCCGGCGCATCCCAAGCGGCAAGACCCGCCAGCCTCAGCTCAATCGAGCACGCGATTCTGCGCCGGTTCCTGAGCTTCGGGAGCGATCTCGGACAAGGCCGGCGGCACCACGGGCGTGCTGTGCAACGGGTAGGTGAAACGTTTGCCCTCGAAGTTGCGGAAGACCACCTCGTCGTCGGTGATCTTTTCCAGATACTCCGGGTTGATCGGGACTTTGCCGCCGCCGCCGGGCGCATCGATCACGTATTGGGGGACGGCGTAGCCGGTCGTGTGGCCGCGCAGCGAGCGGATGATCTCGATGCCCTTGCGGACGTCGGCCTTGAAGTGCGCTCCGCCCGTGATCAGGTCCATCTGGTAGATATAATAGGGCCGCACGCGCATCCGAAGCAGGCGGTGCACGAGGGCCTTCATCACGTCGGCGTCGTCGTTGACGCCCCGGAGGAGCACGGACTGGTTGCCCAAAGGCACGCCGGCAAAGGCAAGGCGTTCGCACGCGGCACGGAGCTCGGCGGTCGCTTCACGGGGGTGGTTCACGTGAATGCTCATCCAGATCGGGCCGTATTTCTTAAAAATCTCGCAGAGCTCGGGCGTGATCCGCTGCGGCAGGAAAACCGGGATACGCGAGCCGATGCGGATGAACTCGACATGCTTGATGCCGCGCAGACGCGCCAGCAGGTGCTCCAGTTTGCGATCGGAGAGCAGCAAAGGATCGCCCCCGGAGAGGAGCACGTCGCGCACCTCAGTATGCGCCTCGATGTAGCGGAGCGCCTGTTCGTATTCCGGATGGAAATTATAGTCCTGCGCGTTGGAAACCAGGCGGCTGCGCGTGCAGTAGCGGCAATACGAAGCGCACCGATCCGTGACCAAAAACAAAACCCGATCGGGGTAACGATGCACCAGCCCGGGCACGGGGGAGTGTTCGTCTTCGCCGAGGGAATCGAGCATCTCCTCGGCAGCCAGCTGCATCTCACCGGAACGAGGGATGACCTGCTTCCGAATCGGGCAATCTGGATCGTTGCGGTCGATAAGATTGAAGAAATACGGCGTGATCGCGAGGGAGAGCTTTTTGTCGGCGAAATAGCATCCGGCCTTCTCCTCGGGCGTAAGCGTCATGAACTGCTCGAGTTGCGCGACGCTCGTGAGCCGGTTCTTCAGCTGCCAGGTCCAGTCCTGCCATTGCTCGGGCGGGACGTGCTGCCAGAGTCCCTGACCTTCAAACCAGTGGTCGCGATTTTCGGTGTAGGGCATGGCGAAGTGTGCCGATAGGGATGGAGACCCCGCCTTACCTGTCAAACGGCGGTCAAAGATCAATCCCCACCTCTCGATCGTCGCTCCCTGCGAGCGCCGCCTTTTGCTTTTGGCCGATCCACACCCAAATTTTTATCCGCAGCCTTCCCACGTGAAGCCCGCACCATCGTCGCACACCCACCTCGCCGCACCGGCTCTCTCCGCTGCGCTGGCGGCGGCCTGCGGTGGGCTGGCGGCGTGGCGGCTCGCGCCAGTCGATTCGGCGGCGGCGTGGATCGCCGGCGGTCTGTCTCTGGCCGCGACGGCGGCGATGTTGTGGACGTGCCGCTCGGCCCTGCTGACCCAGCGGGCGACGCAGCGGCTGCACGCCGAAGCGGCGGCGAATCAGGAGATCTTTTCCGCCACGGCCACGCAGCTGGCCACCCTTTGGGAGAAATCGCCGCTGAGCATCATCCTGTTTGACCCGAATGATCCCGAGGTCCCGGCGAAGATCGTAGATTGCAACCCGATGGCCTGTGAGATGCACGGCTACAAGGCCAGCGAGCTCATCGGCCGCAGCGTCGACATGATCGAGGCGGTGCCGTGGGCCCGTCTCTTGGGCAAGGATTGGGTGGTCGGCTTACGCAAAGCCCAACGCACCGAAGGCTACAGCCAACATCGACGGAAAGACGGCACCGTCTTCGACATCGAATATTTTACGGCTCTCATCAACGTAAACGGCCGCGAACTCGTCATCGGCATGGACCGCGATGCGACGGCCGCCCGCAATGCCGAGCGGGCGCTCCGTGAAAACGAGGAACGCTGGCAACTCGCGGTGGCCGGCAGCAACGAGGGCGTGTGGGACTGGCAGGTCGACGCCGGCACCATTTGGTTTTCTCCGCGGTGGAAGGAGTTGATCGGCTTTACCGATGACGAGGTCGCCAACGTGCGCGCGACTTGGATTGACCGTGTTCACCCGGACGATCGCGCGGGGCTCGATTCAGCGCTGCAGCGCCACCTCTCACGCGAGACCGATCATTTCGAATTCGAGCACCGCATGCGCCAAAAGAACGGCGAATGGGCCTGGGTGCTCGCCCGCGGAAAAGCCCATTTCGACTGCACCGGGCGCCCCCTGCGGATGCTCGGCACGCACACCGACATCGCGAAGCGCAAGCAGATCGAGGAGGAGCTGCGCCGCGCCAAGGACGAAGCCGAGGCCGCAGACCGCGCCAAGAGCGACTTCCTCGCGGTCATGAGCCACGAGATCCGCACGCCGATGAACGGCGTGATCGGCTTCACCAACCTCCTCCTCGACACCTCCCTCACGGCCGAGCAGCGCGATTGGTTGCTCACGATTCGCTCCAGCGGCGAATCGCTCGTCACGCTCATCAACGACATCCTCGACTTCTCGAAGATCGAATCGGGACACATGGAGCTCGATCACCATCCGGTGCAGGTGCGCCGTTGCCTCGAGGAAGTGCTCGATCTGCTCTGGAGCAAGGCCAGCGAGCGACGCATCGAGATCATGCACTGGATCGATGATGGCGTGCCGGAGTGGATTCTCACCGATGGCACCCGCCTCCGTCAGGTGCTCGTCAACCTGGTCGGCAACGCGATCAAGTTCACCCGTCAGGGCGAGGTCGAGGTGCGCGTCTCCCTCGAGCCCGCGGTGGTGGGGCAGCCGCCGAAGCTGGCGTTTTCCGTTCGCGACACAGGCGAGGGCATCCCGCCGGATCGCGTCTCGCGTCTCTTCAAACCTTTCAGCCAGGCCGATTCCTCCACCACCCGCAAATACGGCGGCACCGGCCTCGGCCTCGCGATCAGCCGCCGGCTCGTGCAATTGCTCGGCGGCGACATCACCCTCGCGAGCACCTCTGCGAAGGGCTCCTGCTTCCGCTTCACGGTCGTGGCACCGCAATCCACTCCCCCGACAGATCAACCCCTGCCGCCCGCTCGCCATCTTTCCGTCAACATCGAGGGCCGGCGCGCCCTTATCGTCGACGACAACGAGACCAACCGTCGGATCCTCTCCAGCCAGATGCAGCGCTGGGGGCTCGTATGCGAGAGCTTCGAGCGTCCGATTGACGCACTGGATTACCTCGCCAAAGGGGGCCAGGCCGATGTCGCCCTGCTCGACATGATGATGCCCGAGATGCACGGCGTGGAGCTGGCCGACCGCATGCGCCAGATTCGCTCCCGCGCGGAACTGCCGTTGGTGCTCTTGTCCTCGGTCAGCCGCGAAGAGCTGCGCAAGTTCCAACCCGACGAACGCTTCGACGTCATCCTCTGCAAACCCGTGCGCCAGTCCGCACTCCTCGACGCGCTGCACACGACCCTCGCCAAACCTGAACAACAAGTTCCTCCTCCGGCCAAACCTTCTCCGTCCTCTCCCGGTCAGGAAATCGATCACACCGTGGGGCTGCGCCACCCGCTCCGCGTGCTCGTGGCCGAGGATAACGCGGTGAATCAGAAACTCATTTCCCGCCTGCTCGAGCGGCTCAGCTATAAACCCACGCTCGTTGACAACGGGTTTGCCTGTCTCGAAGCCCTGCGCAAAGGCACCTACGATCTCATCCTGATGGACTGTCAGATGCCTGAGATGGATGGTTATGCCGCCACCGCCAACATCCGCGCAGGGGGCACCGGCGACCGCAATAAAGCCGTGCGCATCATCGCCCTCACCGCCTCCGCGATGGTTGGCGACCGCGAGAAATGCGTCGCCGCTGGGATGAACGACTATCTCACCAAGCCTATCCAAGCGCCCGAGCTGATCCGGTTGCTCGAGTCGACTCCTCCCTTGGAAGACGAGATCGCCGCCACCGTCGGGCCTGCAGCGTGATCCTTTCGGTCAGTTGCCGCCACGCAGTGAGTTGAGGTGGAGCGCGCCGTCCCTTCAGGCTGAAGCGCCTACCTCGCCGATCAACCTGGCGACGACGCCAGGACCACCTGCCTCCCCTGCGCCGCGGCGCGCCGTCTTCCCATTCGCGTGCGTTCACGCTTCGCGACATCCTTTATCTGCCTCCATTCGCCGTCCGCCCCACGGGCGATTCCCCAAAACTGCGGCGTGCCATCTTTCCCCTTGGCAGAACCGCACGCGGTGCTTTTCGTCGGGCTTTAATGTCTACGTTCAAACCCGGAGTCCTTGCCCTCGAAGACGGCAGTGTGTTTCGCGGTCGCGCTTTTGGCGCCGACGCCACCATCGCCGGCGAGTGTGTTTTCAACACCTCGATGACCGGCTACCAGGAGATCCTCACCGATCCCTCCTACTTCGGGCAGATCGTGACCATGACGGCCGTGCAAATCGGCAACTACGGCCTCAATCCTGAGGACGAGGAATCCGGCGGCCCGAAGTGCGCCGGCTTCATCGTGCGCGAACTCTCCCCCGTCGTCTCCAACTGGCGTAGCAGCATCTCGCTCGATTCGTATCTCAAGAAGCACGGCATCCCCGGCCTCTCCGAAATCGGCACACGTGCGCTCACCAAGAAACTTCGCGTCGACGGCGCGATGAAGTGCTGCCTCAGCACGCTCCCGATCTCCGACGAAGAAGCGATCAACCGCGCCAAGAACTGGCGCGACATGGAAGGCGCCGACTACGTCAAGGACGTCACCTGCCAGTCACCCTACATCTGGAGCGGCGAGGATCCGGCGAATCATAACGCCCCCTACTTCCCGGTCG
>JAEYQF010000272.1 GCA_023410155.1 Verrucomicrobiota bacterium
GATCTACACGGCGGGACGCAATGGCGAGCAGGGCTTGCAAACCTTCGATCCCGAAAAGGCGGTCGATGAACGCGCGCCGTATGTGGTGTTCAACGGCGAGGTCGGCTCGCTCGTGGGCGACCGGGCGTTGCAGGCGAAAGTCGGCGAGACGGTGCGCATCTATTTCGGCGTCGGTGGTCCGAATCTCGTCTCGTCCTTCCACGTGATTGGAGAGATCTTCGATCACGTCTACGTCGAGGGCGGCACGAAGTTCGTGCAGGAAAACGTGCAGACCACGCTCGTGCCCGCCGGCGGCTCGGTGATTACCGATTTCAAGGTCGATGTGCCGGGCACATTCATCCTCGTGGATCACTCGCTCTCGCGGGCCTTCAACAAGGGCGCGCTCGGCATGCTGAAAGTCACGGGCGAGGAGAATCGCCTGATCTACTCGGGCAAGGAGATCGACGAAGTTTATCTCGGCCAGCAATCCGACGCTGGCGCCGCCTCCAGCAGGCGCGAAGCTGAACTCGTCGCCGCCAAGCAGGAGGCCATCGCGCAGAATCCCCAGATCGCCGGTATCACCAAGGAAATCCAGCTGGAGCGCGGCAAGAAACTCTACCTCTCCTCCTGCTTCGCGTGCCACCAGGCCGATGGCACGGGTCTGCCCAACATCTTTCCGCCGCTCGCGAAGTCCGACTACCTCGAGACCAACAAGGAGCAGTCGATCCGCGCGGTGATCAAGGGCCTCTCGGGTCCGATCACGGTGAATGGCAAGAAATACAACAATCTCATGCCGCCGCAGGATCTCACCGACGCGCAGACCGCCGATGTGCTCACCTATGTGATGAACAGTTGGGGCAACACGCTCGGCACCGTCTCCGAGGCCGACGTGAAAGCCGTGCGAAACCAGAAGTGACGAAACACGGCCGTTCGTTTCGCTCATGAAACTCGCCGCTCTCATCCGACTCCTCCGGCTCGTCACGGCCTCGGTCGTGGTGCACGCCGTGGCCGCGGCGGAGGCGGCGATGTGGCCGATCCCGGCGGGCGAGTTCAAACCTCTGATTCGCGCGGTGGACGAGCCGGCCAGTGTGGCCGTCGCGGCGTTCGAGATCGACGAGCGTCCCGTCACGAACGCGGAGTTCCTGGCGTTTGTGACAGCCAATCCGAAGTGGCGACGCTCGCGGATCAGTAGTTTGTTCGCGGATACAGGCTATCTCGCCGAGTGGACGTCCGATCTCGAACTCGGTGCCGCCGCGCCGCCCGATTCGCCCGTCGTCCGCGTGTCGTGGTTCGCCGCCCGAGCCTACGCGGTCTGGTGCGGCAAACGTCTGCCGACCACGGCCGAGTGGGAATTGGCCGCAACGGCCGGCTTCACCACCAACGACGCCGCTACCGAGCCCGAGGCTCGCGCGGCCGTGCTGGCGTGGTTCTCCCGCCCAACGCCGCGGCCGCTGCCCTCCGTTGGACAAACTCGCCCCAATCTCCACGGCGTGCGCGATCTCAACACGCTCGTCTGGGAGTGGGTCAGCGATTTCAACACCGCGCTCGTGACCGGCGAATCACGGGGCGACACCGGCCTGGATCGCACGCTCTTCTGCGGCGGAGCGGCCAATGGCGCGCGCGATCTCACCAACTATCCGGCGTTCATGCGGGCGGGATTCCGCAGTTCGCTGCAGGCCCGCTATGTCGTGCCCAACCTCGGTTTCCGCTGCGCGCGTGACCTGCCCCTTTTCCCCTCCCCATGAAACTCACCTCCGCTCTCGCTGCTTTCGCATTCTCTTTGGCATCTCTCGCTGCCCCCGACGTCCACGCGGGCGCATGCTGTCCCACCACTCCGCCGGAGTCAGCCGTCTCCGCGGTGTCCGAACGCTCGATCTATCAGCTCGACGCGATCTGGACCGATGACAGCGGAAACCCGTTCACGCTCGACTCGCTACAAGGCCGACCGGTCGTGATCGCGATGTTCTTCGCGAGCTGCAGTTACGCGTGCCCGATTCTGGTCGACGACATGCAGCGGCTCCGCGCGGCGCTACCGGAGGGAATTCGCGATCGCGCGCAGTTCGTGCTCGTGAGTTTCGACCACGAACGCGACACGCCCGCCGCGCTGGCGGCCTATAGAGAGCGCGTCGAGCTCGACCGGTCTCATTGGACGCTGCTCCACGGCACGCCGGATAACGTGCAGGAACTCGCGATGCTGCTCGGCGTAAAATTCAGGAAAACGCCTGCGGGCGACTACGCCCACTCCAACGTGATCACGATTCTTGATGAACGCGGCGAAGTGGCGCACCAGCGTCCGGGCTTGCAGGGCGAAGTTGCGACGGCGGCCCAAGCCCTCACCTTGGCGGTGCGATGACCAAGCGAGCCGCCGCCACGAAATTTCGATCGCTCGACGTGCGACCCATGATGGCGCGCGGCGAGGAGCCCTTTCGCACGATCATCGGCACGTTTGCGCAGCTCGCTCCGGGCGAAGGCCTCGCGCTCACCACTCCGTTTCTGCCGTCGCCGCTCATCGAGCGGATGCAGTCTGACGGATTCCACACCCGGCCCGAGCGGCAGCTCGACGGCAGTTGGCTCACCTATTTTTGGCGCGACTAGGAGCTGCGGATTCGGTTGAACCACGCCGTGCCCACCGACGTCGCCCCACTTCGCGCTGCTGCCATTGGTGCGACCCTGCGCTCGTGCCAGCTCTTCTCCGGCCTGCCGTCGGACGAACTCGAGGCCATCGCGAGCTTTTCCGTCCTGCGTAACGTCGCGAAAGGCGCCTACCTGTTTCGCGAGGGAGATCCGGCCGAGGGCTTTTACGTGGCCCAGCGCGGAGCGATCAACGTCCACCGCGTCAGCCCCACCGGCAAGGAGCAGGTCATCTATGTTTTTCGTCCGGGCGAGTCGTTTGCCGAGGCCGCGCTCGCGACTCCGCACGGGTATCCGGCCAACGCGCGCGCGGTCGAACCCTCCGCCGTGGTGCTGATCCCGAAGGCACCGTTTCTCGCGTTTCTCAGCCGCCGTCCGGAACTCGCGCTCCGGATGCTCGGCTCGATGAGCCAGCACCTGCGCGTGCTCGTCGGGTTGGTGGAAGACATGACGTTGAAGGACGTGGAGACACGTTTTCTCAACTGGCTGCTGAAGCGCTGCGATCGCACCCGGAAAGTGGATACAGCCGTCGTGGCCCTCGGCTCGACCAAGCGTGTGCTCGCCGCCGAGCTCGGCACGAGCAGCGAAACGCTCTCGCGCACGTTTGCCCGCTTGCGCGACGACGGACTGCTCACCGTGAAGGGGAATCAACTCCACCTTGAAAGCGTGGCTGCGGTCGACCAACGGTTCCGCCGCCTGCTCGGCGAGAGTTGAGGGCAGTAGGAAATTTCACCACACCCCGGACGGGAAGTCGCGGGGGATGGCGAACAGTTCCGGGCGCCGGCACAAACGTCCGCGAGCCTCTGTCTCTGGGGTCATGAGCAAACCCAATATCCCCGAAGACGCTCCCAAGATCCTCATGCAAGGCATCCACGTGGACCTCACGCCGGCGATGCAGGAAGTGATTCGCGAAAAGTTCGATGTGCTCCTCCAGCACAACCCGTGGATCATCCGGATCAACGTGCGGCTGCACAGCGATCAGAAGATGGGCAACACGCACCACTACACCGCCACCGGCCAGATCGAGATCGGCGGGCCGGACTTGATCGCATCCGCGGAAGGCACGGAGGCTTATACGGTGCTCGATGACTTGGTGGACTCGCTGAACCGCCAGCTCAAGAAGCGTCAGGGTCTGCGGAAGGACAAACGCAACCACCCGCATGAGGTCGAGTTCGACGTGCCGATCCCCAAGACGGAGTGAGCCCGGAAGGAGGCAGCGGGGTCACGTTACACAGCGGGCACGAGAGGTGGCCCAGAGCCCGCAGAGAGACATCCCTTCTTTGGAACGATCGCCCGCCTGGATGTGCGGGTAGCGAATCAGCCGGACGGTTCTCCCCTGCCTCGGGTTCGGGCCCTGCGTTCTCTGTGTAAATCCCAGTGTGCCTACGCTTCGGATACGACGGCTTTTCCTGCTTTCACCCGCGAAGGTCAGCGGTGCGCGGGCCGGGCTGCTGCTGAATCCGGATGCGCCCTTCGCCTTGGCGCGGCAGTTTCACCGCGTGGGCCTCACGTTGGCTGAGGTCTTCAGCTTCGCGAGCGGGCTGTATTTCCGGGGGAAGATCACGTATGCGCGACGTTTCGCGAACGTCGAAGCAGGCGATGTGATCCGCGTGATCACCACAAACGCCGGCCTGCTCGATCCGCTCACGCATCTGACTCCGGAGTCGCTCCGCGCATTTGGCGAATCCGAGATCGACGAAGGAAACCCGCACTACGCTCAGCCCCTGCATCGCGATGCGAAGATACTCGCGGAGAACATATCGGCCGACGGCGACGCAATCCTGCTCGGCAGCATCGCCACGGCGAAATACCGCGAGGTGTTGCTGGAGGCGTTCGGAAAACGACTGCTTTTCCCCACAGATTTCGTCGGGCGCGGGGACATGAGCCGTGGTGGTTTACTCCTCCGTGCAGCACGCGCAGGAGTCGAACTCCCCTACTCACCCGTTCTTGGCGCCATGCTCAAAGGCAAACGCGCCCCGCGGATCAGCAACATGTAGTGCGCTCAGGCTTTGAACCACAGAGGCACAGAGATCACAGAGAATGGAACGGAGGCCTGTCTCTTCGTTTTCTCTGTGGCCTCTGTGTCTCTGTGGTTCAAACCGAACTCACATCGCAGCGAGCAGGCGGCGGAGCGTTTCGTCGACGAGCTTGGGATTGGCTTTGCCCTTCGCGGCTTTCATCACCGGGCCTTTGAAGGCATTGATCGCGCTGTCCTTGCCGGCTTTGAACTCGGCGAGCGCTTTCGCATTGGCGGCGATGGAGTCACGGCACCATTGCTCGAGTTCGTCGGTGTTCGTCGGCGCGGCCTTCAGGCCTTTGCGGTCAGCGATGGCTTCCGGCATTTCGCCGCTGGCGGCCATTTCTACGAAGATCTCCTTCGCGGCGTTCGTGAGCACGGTGCCGGCGTCGACGAGTTTCACGAGCGCCGCGACGTGCGCCGGCGTGACCTTCGATTCGGGGAGGGTTTGCTTCGCGTTGCCGAGTTCGCGCAGGAGGTCGTTGACGATCCAGTTGCCGACAGCCTGAGCCTTGCCGGCTCCGGCGAGCTGCGCGGCTTGCTCGAACCAGTCGGCGAGCGCGCGATCCCAGACGAGCACGGAGGTGAGCGTGTAGGGCAATTGATACTGCTCGAGAAAACGGCGCTGTTTGTCGAACGGCAGCTCGGGGCACTCGGCGCGCAGGCGGTTTTTCCACGGCTCATCGACTTTCACCGGCATGAGGTCCGGGTCCGGAAAATAGCGGTAGTCGTGTGCCTCTTCCTTCGAGCGGAGCGACTGCGAGGTGCCAGTCATGCCGTCATAATCGCGCGTTTCCTGGACGATTTTACCGCCGCGCTCGAGGACGGCGATCTGGCGCTTGATTTCGTGGGCGATGCCATCGCGGACAAACGAGATGGAGTTGAGGTTCTTCAATTCCACTTTCGTGCCGAGCTTCGTCTCGCCGACCGGGCGGATGGAGATGTTGGCGTCGCAGCGGAGCTGACCTTTCTCCATGTCGCAGTCGGAGATGCCGCCGTAGATCATCGTCGCGCGAAGCGAGGTGAGATAAGCGTAGGCTTCCTCGGCTGAGTGTAGGGCTGGATCGGATACGATCTCCATCAGCGGCGTGCCGGCGCGATTGTAGTCGACGAGCGAATCGGTGGCGCCGTGGTTCAGCTTGCCGACGTCCTCTTCGAGGTGGATGCGCGTGAGCGGGATTTTCTTGTGCTCGCCCATGACATTGCGCGAGGCGCCGGGCAGCTCGATCTCGACGGAGCCGCCGAGGCAGATCGGCTGGTCGTATTGCGAGATCTGGTAGTTCTTCGGGGAGTCGGGGTAGAAGTATTGTTTCCGGTCCCATTTGCAGACGGGCGCGATCTCGCAGCCGAGCAGGAGGCCGGCCTTGATGATGGCGTCGAGCGCGGCCTTGTTCATCACGGGCAAGGTGCCGGGAAGCGCGAGCACGACCTCGTTGGTGAGCGTGTTGGGCTCGTGCCCGTAGCCGGCAGCGACGCGCGTGAAAATCTTGGAGGCCGTTTTGACCTGCACGTGAACTTCCAAACCGATGACGGCTTCGTAGGGCATGGGAGAGGGTTTCGAAGAATTAGCCACAGAGAACACAGAGCTCGGACACAGAGTTCACAGAGCAAGGCGGCGGAGGCCGTGTTTCGTGAGGAGTGTTGTGCGAAAATTGAAGAGCAATCCCACGCGGCAGGAGGAAAAACGCAGATAGGTCAGCACCTGCGCTTCGTGGACATCGAGCAATGCGTCGACCGCCTTGAGCTCCACGACGACTTTTCCGTCGACGAGAAAGTCGAGCCGATAGGCATCTTCGATGAGGAGATCCTTGTAGCGGACCGAACAGAGCTTCTGTTCCTCAAAAGCGAGCTGCCGGAGACCCAATTCATGCGCCAGCGCCTTTTGATATGCCGACTCCAACAGCCCAGGTCCCAAATCGCGATGAACTTCGATTGCAGCCCCGATGATCTGCTCTGTCAGTTGATTGATCTCCTCGTGCATGGTTCGGCTCTCCGTGAACTCTGTGTCCGAGCTCTGTGCCCTCTATGGCGAAATCAGAGCTGCGGCACGCGCTGGCTCCAGTCGTGGGCGCGTTCGTAGGCGGAGGCGATCGCGAGGAGGTTGGCTTCGCCGAAGGGCTGGCCGATGAGTTGCAGACCGATCGGCAGTCCCGCGCTCGTGAATCCGCACGGCACGCTGAGGCCCGGCAGGCCCGCGAGATTCACGCCAATCGTGTAGATGTCGCAGAGATACAGCGCGAGCGGGTCGCTCTTTTCGCCCAGCTTGAAGGCCGGCACCGGCGACGTCGGCGTGAGCAGGGCGTCGACCTCCTTGTAAGCGTTGAGAAAATCCTGACGGATCAACGTCCGGACCTTTTGCGCACGCAGATAGTAGGCGTCGTAGTAGCCGCTCGAGAGCACATACGTGCCGAGGATGATCCGGCGCTTCACCTCCGGGCCGAAACCTTCGGCGCGCGATTGGTAGTAGAGATCGACGATGTCCTTCGCGTTGGCCGAACGGTGGCCGTAGCGAACGCCGTCGTAGCGTGCGAGATTCGACGATGCTTCGGCGGTCGCGATCACGTAGTAGGTATCGAGGCAATACTGCGTGTGCGGCAGCGAGACTTCCTTGATTTCGCAACCGAGTGAGCGGTAGTGGGCGACCGCTTTTTCGACCGCGGCGCCGACTTCAGGATCGAGACCCTCGCCGAAATATTCCTTCGGGATGCCGAGCTTCCAAGGGCCCTTCTTCGCGGCAAGTTCCGCGCGATAGTCGGGGATATCGGCTTTGAATGACGTCGAGTCGCGCTCGTCGTGACCGGCGATCGCACCGAGCACGAGCGCCGCGTCCTCGACCGTGCGCGTGAAGGGCCCGATCTGGTCGAGCGACGAGGCGAACGCGATCAGACCGTAGCGTGAAACCAATCCGTAGGTGGGCTTGAGCCCGATAACGCCGCAGAGCGCCGCCGGTTGGCGGATCGAGCCGCCGGTGTCGGAACCGAGCGTCGCGATCGCCTCGCCCGCCGCGAGCGCCGCCGCGCTGCCGCCTG
>JAEYQF010000337.1 GCA_023410155.1 Verrucomicrobiota bacterium
GGTCCGAAAAGATCTCCGACACCGCCGCGAATCTCCCGCGCGCGCTCGACCCGTGGCAGATCAGCGCCTCACGCAGCGGCGAACACGTCACGCTCCGCATTCGTCCTGCCACCGGCGCACCCGCGCACACGCCGCGCGATCTGCGTTTCTTCGCCGAGGACAATCTCGTCGCCTACGAGCTTCCGCAGGAGATCAAACCGGACGGACAGGGCGGCTTCACCCTCACCGCGCCGATTTCTCCCGATGGACCGGAAGACGCCGATTCGCTCCGCGGCGTCCTCACGTCTGCCAACGGCTGGCGCCCCGACGGCTCCATGCCCGGCCTGCAGGTCGACGTGAAATTCTCCGCGTCCGATGCCGTCGCGGCTTCCGCGGACTCCAACTCTCCACCCTCCACCCTCAACTCTCAACCGCGGCCCGCCGCGGGCGGCCTCGTCGCCACGCTCGCGCTCGCTTTTGTCGGCGGGCTCATCCTCAACCTGATGCCCTGCGTTTTCCCCGTGCTCGGCATCAAGATTCTCGGCTTCGTCAATCAAGCCGGGCACGAGCGCGGAAAAGTCGCTGCCCACGGCCTCGTGTTCACGCTCGGCGTGCTGCTCTCGTTTTGGGCGCTGGCCGCTGTGCTCGCGATCCTGCGCGCGGGCGGCGATCAGCTCGGCTGGGGTTTCCAACTCCAATCGCCGGCGTTCGTCTTTGCGCTCACGGTGCTGCTGCTCGTCTTCGCCCTGAACATGAGCGGCGTATTCGAATTCGGACTACGCGCCACCGCCGTGGGCGGCGAACTCCAGTCCAAGTCGGGCTTCGCGGGTTCGTTCTTCACCGGCGTGCTCGCGACCGTCGTCGCCACGCCGTGCTCCGCGCCATTTCTTGCGCCGGCGCTCGGCGCCGCGCTCGCGCTCTCGACGATCGAGTCGTTCGCGATCTTCACGGCCATCGCGATCGGCCTTTCCACGC
The DNA here is from genome assembly GCA_023410155.1 of Verrucomicrobiota bacterium. Lineage (GTDB taxonomy): Bacteria > Verrucomicrobiota > Verrucomicrobiia > Opitutales > Opitutaceae > Opitutus. The sequence goes on from JAEYQF010000337.1 coordinate 955, forward strand.
CTTACCTGCTGCTCTCGATCTTCCCGTCGGCCATCAAAATCCTTCCGCGCCCCGGCGCGTGGATGGAGACGTTCAAGCAATTCATGGCCTTCCCGCTGTATGCAACGGTTGGATACCTCATCTGGGTGCTCGCGGGACAAGTCTCGGAGGAGGGCCTGCAAAACCTCCTCTTCGCCCTCGTCCTCATCGCGCTCGCGATCTGGTTCTACGGACGCTGGACGGCGCCCGGTGCCTCTGCCGCGCGCGCCCGCTTTGGCGTGATCGCATTGCTCGCCGTCGGCGCGACCGGCCTCTGGCTCGGCTGGCCGAAACCCCTCCACGCCGCCCCGAGCACCAACACCGACACCCCCGAGGTCGTGTGGGAGCCATGGAGTCCCGAAACCGTCGAAAAACTCCGCGGCGAGGGCCGCACCATCTACGTCGACTTCACCGCGCGCTGGTGTGCCACCTGCCAGACCAACAAGAAACTCGTCTTCCACTCCGACGACGTGCTCCGCGAATTCGCGGCGAAGAAGATCGCCACCCTCCGCGCTGACTGGACCAACAAGGATCCGCGCATCACCGCGGAGCTCGCGAAATACGGACGCTCCGCCGTCCCGTTCAACGTGATCTGGTTCCCCGGCCAGCCCGAGCCGAAGATTCTGCCCGAGCTGCTCACGCCTTCGACCGTGCTCGAAGCCGTGCGCGGAGAAGGCTGAGCCTCAGCCGGACTTCACCTCACGGGCGCGGGAGACGACACTCACGCGTCCGTTCTCCACCTGCCAGCGTCCCTCGTAGCAACCGATGCCCTTGGCGATCGGCGCGATCAGCTGCAGTCGCCCGCTCGTGAGCGACTCCCGTCCATCACGTTCGAACAGCGGCAGGCAAATCAGCACGCCCGGCTCGCCGCGCCCCGGCGCCGCGTAGGCGAAATCTCCGTTCAGTCCGTTCATTGTTCCGCTCATCGCGTTACCCCAGCTGTGCGTGTGGACGCCCCACGGGATGCCCCGCGCCGCCTTGCCGATCCGGAGGTGCGCCTCGTCCCTGGGCCCATACCACTCGGAATACACGCGCTCGTGCAGCACGCGCACATAGCCGTCCACCGCGAGATAGCCCGAGGCGCCCGCTTCGCGCCGCACCGGCCGGCCCTTCCGCGCTTTTTCGACCCGCCCCTCCGCGATCAACGCGCCGAGCAACCGTGAGCCTTCCTCGCCCTGCAGCCAGGCGAGCAACGCCTGCGCTGCCGGTGGCGCCATATCCAAAGTCCGGATACGCCCGATCCGCTCCTGCGCCGTCCAGCGCATACTGAACCGGGAATCGTCCGCGGCCGGCGCGCGCGGAACTAGCGTCGCGAAGGCAAACGCGGCGAAACCAACTGCCACGAGCTTGCGGACAATGCCGCCGCCCCCCTGCCGAAACGGTAGACAATACATTTCATCATGCGGAAAAATCCGGCGCACAGCGGGATGTTGGGCACCGCCCTGACCGGGACACAGAGTGCTCCCCGCGGATACCAGTCCTTTAACTCGTCACGCGGGACTCAGGCTTGAGCCACGCCGGGCCACGCTCCGAGCTAGTGCGCACCATGGCGCGACTTGGGATGAAAAAAGTTCCGACCTGGTCCGCACCGTGGCGCGACCGTGTCCGCACTCAGTCCCGACTCACGCCAGCCATTGGCACAACCCATCGCACCCTCCACGCGCAGCTCCGAACAACATGTCTACTATCAGTTGACACGTTCTCAGGTGCGATTCGTGCGGCGGCGGAAGTAGTCCATCAATACCGCGACCACGATGATCGCGCCGGTCACGATTTCCTGCACCCAGTTTGCGAGGCCGAGCTTCGTGCAACCGTTGGCCACGACACTCATGATGAGCGCACCGACGAGCGTGCCGATCACGCCACCTTGCCCGCCGGCGAGACTCGCGCCGCCGATCACGACGGCCGCGATGATGTTGAGTTCGAGTCCGACTGCGGTGGTCGGATCGCCACCGGTGAGATAACCAAACTGCAGGATTGCCGCGATGCCGGCGAACACGCCGCCGAGCACATAGACGAGCAGCTTCACCCGCTCCACCGGCACGCCGCAAAGCCGTGCGGTTTGCTCGTTTGAGCCGACAGCGAAGACGTGCCGTCCGAAACGCGTGTAGCGCAGCGAAAGTCCGACGAGCAGCGCGAGCCCGAGCATGAGCCATACGCCAATCGGCAACTCGCCGCGTCCGCCGAGCATCATGAGCGAGTTGAGCCAGGTCTCATCGGGATAAACGGGTTGTTCGTTCGCGAGGCCTTTCGCCGCGCCACGCAGCGCACCCATCATGCCGAGCGTCACCACGAAGGGCAGCAGCCGCAGCCGAGTGATCAACAGGCCAGAAAACGCGCCGCATGCCGCGGCGAGCGCGATCCCCCCCAGCGCCGCCGCAAGCGGCGGCCAGCCGAGCACGAGCAGTTGCGCGATGCCGACCGTGACCAGTGC
>JAEYQF010000364.1 GCA_023410155.1 Verrucomicrobiota bacterium
ACATCGCCCTGCAACGACGACGAACTCAAGAGCACGGGAGGAGCCAGCGTGCCTCGCGCGAGAACGTTCACCCCGCTATCCACCACAACCAGCCGGTCTTTCCCCTCGACCACGACTCCCGTCGGAAGGCGAAATGACGCATCGGTGCCGACGCCTTCGGAGAAGTCGTTCCTCCACGGCGAACCTGCCATGGTTGTCACCACGCCACCCGACGTGATCGCGCGCAGCATGCCATTCCACGCATCGGCGACGTAGATCATGCCCGCTTGATCGACTGCGAGGGCCTGAGGATGATTGAACCGGGCGGCTGCACCCGTGCCATCTGCGCTGCCTGAGCTGCCCGCCTGACCGGCCAAGGTCGTCACTACGCCCTCGCTGATCCGGCGAATCACGTGGTTTCCGGAGTCGGCGACGAGAAGCTGTCCGTCATCTCCCACGGCAATCCCCGACGGCTTGTAGAAACGTGCCTTGCTGCTGGACCCATCGTTCGAGCCAGCCTCTCCCGCCGCGCCGGCAAAGGTCGTCACTTCGCCCGTCGGTGAAACCTGCCGAATGGTGAAGTTACCCGTGTCGGCGACGTAGAGGTAGCCGCGGCTGTCGATCGCCACTCCCTCCGGCTGCTTGAATCGCGCATCGGATCTGGCGCCGTCGTCCGAGCCACTCACGCCCGCCGAGCCGGCGAGTGTGCTTACCTTGCCACTCGGTTCAATCTTACGCAGCGTGTGATTGGCAGTATCCGCGACGTAAACATTTCCAGCGGCATCCAAGGCCAGCCCAGTCGGACTCGAGAACCGCGCCTTACTTCCCATGCCGTCTGTCTTGCCGCTCTTTCCTGCCGAGCCCGCGACGGTCGTGACCGCACCATTAACGGCCATCTTTCTGATGAGATGATTGCGAGTGTCTGCGATGAACAGGACTCCGTCAGGAGCGCGGACGATCGACGTCGGCTCATCAAAGCGCGCCCCGGTGAGGATGCCGTCTGCGGACCCTGCACTCCCCGCGCGGCCTGCAAACGTCGTGACCACGCCACTCATCGTCATCTTGCGAATCACCCCAATCTCTCTCTCCGCGATAAAGAGACTCCCATCAGGCGCCGACGCGATGTCGACGCAGCCGTTGAAACGAGCTCCCGTTCCCTTCCCGTCGGTCGGACCGAACTGCCTCGCCCGGCCGGCAATGGTCACGACGGTGCCGGCGGGAGTGACTCGGCGCACCGTGTAGTTCCCTGAGTCGACCACATACAGGCTGCCGTCCTTCCCCACGGCTACGCCCGACGGGCTGTCGAATCTCGCCGCTGCGCCCTTCCCATCGGTGATCCCACTCGCCCCCGTGGAACCGGCGATCGTCTTTACCACGCCGTCCTTGGAGATCCGGCGGATCGAGTTGTTGTGGCTGTCTGTCACGTAGAGCGTTCCCGTCGCATCAATCGCAATCCCACTGGGGCTCCCAAATGTGGCCGCCTTGCCTACTCCGTCGCTCGAGCCCGACGAGCCGGCTGTTCCGGCAACCGTCGTCACTACGCCGTCTGGGCTCACTTTTCGAATGGTGAAGTTAGATCTATCGGCGACGTAAACATTCCCAGCGGCGTCCACGCAGATGGAACTTGGGCTATCGAATCGAGCGGCGCTTCCCACGCCATCGGCCGACCCTCGCACACCTGCCTTGCCCGCGATCGTCTTTATCTTCCCGTCGGACTTGATTCGGACGAGGGTGAACGCGTCGATCGCGTAGATGTTTCCGTCGAGGTCCACGGCAACATCCAAAGGGGAGTCAAACGACGCCGACGCTCCGTCACCATCGTCAGCGCCTGCTGGCACTTGAAAGAATGTCGTGGTCACCCCTTTGGGTGTGATGCGCCGGATGGCCCTGCTGCCGGCATCAGCCACAAACACGTTCCCTGCTCCATCGACTGCGATTCCCATCGGCCGGGTAAACCGCGCCGCTGGGCCCGTGGCGTCGGTATGCCCCACCCCCGGACTCCCAGCCAGGAGAGTGAACTTAAGCGGCGTCGACGCCTCGTCCTCCGACCGCCCCACAAGCGCCGAAAGCAAGAACACAGCGCAAAGCCCAAACGCGGCAGCGAAACGATGCGTGCCAGCAGCGATTGAACGATCGAAGCGAAGCCAGGGAGCGGGGAACATCGAGCAAACAACCTAGCGGCACCTCGTGAGACCAAGCGTCGGACCGATGCCGCGTGAAGTTGAGCAGACGAAAGCGTAAGTCTCGGATCATTGCCCGCACCAGATCCAAACTCGGGAATTTCTCCCGGTTTTTGGGTTATTAGCCGATCGCTCCTTCGCCCCCACGCGCGCTCATTGCGCGCATTGACACGCCGCCGGTTTCCCGGCCCTCTGTCCCTTCGGCCCTGCATTCGTAGGCAGGACCCACACTACCATGATGACTCCGCTCGAAGAACTCCGCCACTCGTGCTCGCACGTGCTGGCGACCGCGCTCCTCCGTCTGTATCCAGACGCCAAACTCGACATCGGACCGCCCACGGACACGGGTTTTTATTACGACGTCGATCTCGACCACAAGTTGACGCAGGACGACCTCACGAAACTCGAGGCGGAGATGAAAAAGATCGCCGACGAGAACCAGCCGTTCCTGCGCAAGGAAGTCTCCCGCGAGGAGGCCGTCGAAATCATCAAGTCGCGCGGTCAGGAGCGCTACAAACTCGGCCGTCTCGGCGACATCCCCGAGGGCGAGAAAATCTCGTTCTACCAGAACGGCGAGTTCATGGACCTGTGCGCCGGCACGCACGTCCGCTACACGTCGAAACTGAAGGCGTTCAAGCTGCTCTCGATCGCGGGTGCCTATCATCGCGGCGACGAAAAGAACAAGCAGCTCCAGCGTATCTATGGCACCGCGTTTCCGTCCAAGGACGAACTCGCCAACTACCTCACGCAGCTCGAGCAAGCGAAGCTCCGCGACCACCGAAAACTCGGCAAGGACCTGAAACTCTTCGTCATCGACGAAGACGTCGGCCAGGGCCTGATCCTCTGGACGCCGCACGGCTCGATCATTCGCCAGGAGTTGCAGAACTTCATCAGCGAAGAACTGCGCAAGCAGGGCTACTCGCAGGTCTTCACGCCGCACATCGGCAAGCTCACGCTCTACAAGACCTCGGGCCACTTCCCTTACTACAAGGAATCGCAGTTCACCGCGTTCGCCGAACCCGATGCGATGGCGAAGCTCGCGAGCGAAGGTTGCTCGTGCGCCGAACTCACCTCGCGCCTCGAAGGCGTGTCGTCGCAGTTCGCCGCCGAGATCAACAAGCGCGCGGGCAAGGAAGTCATCGGCGCGGACCGCGTGCTGGACGCCGACAAGCTCCTCGACGGCTTCATGCTGAAGCCGATGAACTGCCCGCATCACATCAAGATCTTCGCCTCGCAGCCGCACTCGTATCGCGACCTGCCCGTGCGCCTCGCGGAGTTCGGCACCGTTTACCGCTGGGAACAATCCGGCGAACTCAACGGCATGACGCGCGTGCGCGGCTTCACGCAGGACGACGCGCATCTCTTCTGCACGCCGGAACAAGTCGCCGCCGAAGTGCTCGGCTGTCTCTCGCTCGTGAAAACGGTGCTCACCACGCTCGGCATGCAGGACTACCGCGTGCGCGTGGGACTGCGCGATCCCGACGGCAAGAAGTTCGCCGGCGATCCGGAAAAGTGGGACGTCGCCGAAGCCGCGTGCCGCGAAGCCGCGAAGACCCTCGGCGTGCCGTTCACCGAAGAGCCCGGCGAAGCCGCGTTCTACGGCCCGAAGATCGACTTCGTCATCAAAGATGTGATCGGCCGCGAGTGGCAGCTCGGCACCGTGCAAGTCGACTACGTGCTCCCCGTGCGTTTCGACCTGAGCTACATCGGCGCCGACAACCAGCCGCATCGCCCGGTGATGATTCACCGCGCGCCGTTCGGCTCGATGGAGCGTTTCTGCGGCGTGCTCATCGAGCATTTTGCAGGTGACTTTCCCGTCTGGCTCGCGCCTGAGCAGGTCCGCCTCGTGCCCATCAGCGACAAGGTGCTCGACTACGGCCAGTCGCTCCTCGCGCAGCTCAAGGCCGCCGGCGTGCGCGCCACGCTCGACGAACACAGCGACAAACTCGGCGCCAAGATTCGCCGCGCGGAACTCGAGAAAGTGCCTTACACGCTCGTGCTCGGCGCCAAAGAGGCCGAAGCGCAGGCCGTCAGCGTGCGCTCGCGCGCTCGCGGCGACGAAGGCGTCCAACCGTTCGCTGCGTATCTCGAGAAACTGAAACAGGAGATCGCCACGCGTGCGCTACCGGTGAAGAAACCGGCCGCTCCCGCAGCCAACACCTGAGTTTCATCCTGTGTCTTCTGCTTCAGCCGCACTCTCCGGAGTGCGGCTTTTTTCTTTGGATGATGT
>JAEYQF010000002.1 GCA_023410155.1 Verrucomicrobiota bacterium
CGGACCTCGATGCCGTCTTTGCCGGGCTCGCACAAACCAGAGCCCTCCCGCTCGCGGCGGAAAGCCCGGACCTGAAGCACTGGCACGAGGTGTGGAATGCGCGCCGGGATCCGACGCGGCCCTTCGATGAGTATTTCTTCGCGGGCGACCCTGCGATCATCGCGCCGGAGAAGCTCCCGGCGAAGTTGATCGAGCAGGGCGTGGCCGATCCCGCCGAGCTTTGGTTTCAGGCGGTGTTGAAAGTGCGGCCGGTCGATTGGGAGCCGCTCGCCCGGGCGCGACGCAAGGCGCTTGGCCAACTCGCCCACGAGGTGCTCGCCGCGGCGTTGCAGCCGGGCGAGTCGGCGCACCGGGGTTTCGGGCGGATGCCGAACCAAGATGTGGCGCGCGCGGAGCTCGAACGAGGATTGCGGCGATTGCGGGCGCGTTGGCCGGAGGATCGTTATTGGGATTCGTTTCTGGCGGAACTGACGCACGTCTGCACGGGATTGCTGCGCAATGTCTATGCGATCGATGCAGGCGACTACGTGGCGACGGAAGCATGGCTGCCCGAAGCGGCGCGACTGAAGTTGCCATCGCGTGAGCTGCGCGTCGTCGGTCGGATTGATCTCGTGCGGCTGGATCGACCGAGTTGGGACGGCGCGCGCGTGGATATCGTGGACTTCAAGACCGGCGGCGACCCGGCGTTTTCCGCCGAACGCATGGGGCGGACGGGCGCGTCGCTTCAGCTTGGAATTTATCTGTCGGCCGCGGCTTCGCTGGGCGCCGCGAGCGGTCGAGTTTGGATGATCCGGCCGGGTGTGGATGAGATCGCCGGCATCGATCTCTCAGAACTACCGCTTGGACTGGAAAAATTGAAGTGGCTCGACGCAGCCTTGACGCGCGGTGTCTTTGGCGCGCGCACGCGCGACCGCTCCGACTACGAGCCCGTGGGTTGCACGTGGCCGCTCGCAAGCGCGCCGATTGCGTGGGCGGTGCTTGAGGAGAAGTTCGCGCGCACGTTCGATGCCCTGGAGGAGGGAAGAGCCGAATGAAACCCGAGCTGATCGACGCGGTCGCGCGCGAACGTTTTCGCACCGAATGGACGCAGAACTTCGCCGTCAGCGCGAATGCTGGTTCGGGCAAGACGACCGCGATCTCGGAGCGCCTCGCTGCACTGGCCGTTTCGCCGCATGGCGCCAGTCTGCTGCGCAAGACCGCCGTGGTTACCTACACGAAGAAGGCTGCGGCACAGATCGGCCAGCGCGCTCGTCAGGTGCTGCTGCGGCGCGTGAGCGAGAGCGGGAGCGGAGACCTCACGGCGCTCGATCACCTCGAACGCGCGTTCTTCGGGACGATTCACAGTTTCTGCCTGAAACTCGCGCAAACTTACGGGCAGACGCTCGGCATCAATCTGAACCCGGAGGTCGTCGCTGAGGACGACGCGATGTTATGGGAGGAGTTCATCGAGCAGGACTCGATGCAGTTCTCGGTGATCGCACCGGGCGAACTGCGGACGTTCTTGCGCCACCTGCCGCTCGAGGAGATTTTCGGGTTCGCGCGCGAGCTGGATGCCGCGACCGCCGCCACTCTGCGTCGCCGCTGTCCGTCGGGTCCACCGCCTTCACCGGACGAGTTCGCCCGCGAGCGCCTGTTGGCAGTCGTCCCGAAGGGCACGGGCCGCGAAAACATTGAGAAGAGCCAGGCCGCCGCGCGCGCATGGCAGGCTGCCTGGATAGCGGCCGACGGTTTTCTCCCGTTGTATGAGCCGGTGGGACAGGCCAAGGCGGTGGTCGAAGCCGCGACAGCGTGGATGGCGCCGCTTAAGCGCTGGCTGGCCGACGCCGCAGCCGCGCTGGGAGCGGAGTTGGCGGAGCGTTATCGCGTGTGGAGGTTTCAACGCGGCGTGCAGACCTACGCCGACCAGATCGATGCGGCAATGGCCGTGCTTGAAAACGAGGAGCTGCTCGATCGCATCCGACGCGAAGATTGGCGGATCATCCTCGACGAGGCGCAGGATACCGATCCGCAGCAGTTCGCGGTCCTGGTCGAAATCGCGCGCGAGCCGGGGGCGCGGCGGGGCACATGGCCCGGAGTCGGAAGTCCTCCCCGGCCGGGACACTTCTGCCTCGTCGGCGATGGCCAGCAGGCGATCTATGGCAGCCGGGCCGACATCGGAAACTTTTCCCGCCATCTCGCGGCGTTTCGCGACGGCCACGGGGGCGAGCTGCTCGAATTTCGGGTTACGTTCCGCGCGCCGGAGGCGGCGATCAACCTGCTGAATCGGACGCTGCCCGCGGCTTTCGGACCCGAGCGGACCCACAATTCCGGGCTGCCGCCCAGCGAGGGCGCACCGGCCCCGTATTTACAAGTTGAATACGTGCCGCTCGCCGCGGGACCAGGCAACGCCGTGGGCCGGGTGGGGCGCTTGCCGCTGACGTTGCCGATCCCCGCGCCTTCGGGCGTGGACGCCTGGCTGGAAGAGGAGGCGAATCAAGTCGCACGCTGGCTCGCGGCGCACGGCCCGGAGGCTCTCGGCGCGCGCGCGTGGGGGGGCGTGGCTGTGCTCGCTCCACGCAACGAATGGCTGGTCACCGCGCGCGAGTGCCTCGAACGAGCCGGTCTCGAGGTCGCGCTGCAGACGCGAAAAATGCGGTGCGGCGACAATCCCGTCTACGCGTGGCTCACCGGTCTGCTGGCCGCGTGTGCGGATCCGGAAAATACGTTCGAGTGGAACGGCGTCCTGCGGGAAGTGTTCGCGATCAGCGACGCCCAGCTCGCTGCAGAGCTGCGCGCGCACGGGAAGTTTTCGTGGGAGGATCCTTCGGTTCATCCGCTGCCGCTGCGGTCGGCCTTGGAGGGCCTCCGCCCGTTCGTGCTGCGGTTCAACGACGAAGGAGTCGCGCTCGCCACGTTCGTGGCCGAACTGGTCGCGGCGTGCGCGTTGCGCGAGAAGGCGGGGCGAAGCGACCCGACGGGCGGCCTCGCGGAGGAGCTGGACCGCTTGCTGGCACTGGCCGCCCAGATGGGACTCGACGGTGCCGGACCCCGCGAGTGGGTCGAGGAGCTGCTTTGCTGTCTCGATGACGGACGGCCGGCGGGCAAACCGACCGGCAACGCGATCAACTTGCTGACCTCGCACTCGGCGAAGGGCTTGGAGTGGGACGTGGTCATCGTGCTTGGACTCTGGCGCGGCATCGGTCAGGCGCCGGACCGTGGCTTGAAACTCGTCCGCGAAGCGGGCGGACCGCAGGTGTATTTCGACCTGTCGAGCATGCCAGCCGAGACGCGCGAGTCGCGCGAGCGTGAGCGCTACCGTGAGTTGACGCGTCTGCTCTACGTGACGCTCACCCGCGCACGAGAGACGCTGGTCGTGCCATTTGGCCAAGGATTCGGCGGGCGGCAGCGGACCAGCCCGAGCTTCGGCGAGCTGTGGGCGATCCAGGAGAAGGACCTCCCGGAGCTTGCGCCGTCAGCGGAAAACCGGGAGGTGAACGCGGGACAGGCGGGTCCCGACGGGGCGAGCGTCCGTATTCAGAATGTGGTGACGCAACCCGAACTGGCGGTCGCGGCCCGGCCACCGATGCCGCGGCGTTTGTTGCCCCACCAACTGGCGCACAAGCCCGACCTCATCCGAGCGGTGCGTCACGAGTCCGGGCTCGATGAGCCGCTCCCGTTTTCGAGAGGCGAGGAGGCCATCGCCTACGGCACCTGGTGGCACGAGACGATGGAATTCATGCCTTGGACGGCGACTGCCCAGCAGGTGGTGGCCTACGTTGAGCGGGCGCTCACGCGCGCCGGGAGCGAAGGTTTTGAGGCGCGCGGACGGGAGGAGTGGGCGCGTCTGCGCGCGAGTCCCGTGTGGTGCGAGTTGTGCGATCGCCGCTGGACGCGGCAAAGCGAGCTGGGCGTGCTCGCGCCGTTGCCCGGAGGCGAATGGATCGACGGCGTGATCGATTTGGTTCTCCACGATCCGACCTCGCATCTGGTGCGGATCGTGGATTGGAAGACGAATCGGCGGGCGGCAGGCGAGACCGACGAAGCTTGTCTCCAGCGGCTCGTAGCCGAATACGCGCCTCAATTGACCGCTTACGGCGCGAGTGTCGCGCCACAGTTTCCCGGCTGTGCGGTGGAGCTGCTGGTATATTCCAGTGCAGTCGGCGCTTGGCGTGCCGTGTCGTCACGCGAGCCGCTCTAGGCCGGAACTCAATCCGCGTGCGGGCTGGCCGGCGAGGTGAAGCGGACCGGGAAAGGGACGGGCCTAAGTTCTGGCTTTACAGCGGCGAGGGCGGTCCGCACGTTGCTCCATTCATTCTCTCAAATCATGGGCAATCTGAAAAAGAAACGTCGGTTGAAGATGTCGAAGCACAAGCGCCGCAAGCGCCTTAAGGCGAACCGGCACAAGAAGCGCACTTGGCAGAAGTGAGCTGCGCGCAGCCGCCGCCCGCCCAATCTCCCGTTTATCTCCAACCCGCCGCACGCCGGCGGGTTTTTTATTTGTTCGAAACAGGAGATTTAAGAAACCGTAAATAGGGGAACGCCCGGGGATAGGACCGGAATTTCTCTTGTCTCTGGGTTGCGGTTTGCCGAAGTTGCGCATCCGGCTTCCGCCGACGATCGCGCAGGCTTGTTGCTCCTGAATGGCAGGAAGCCTCTCGGGCGATCGGAAGTTAACCCCTCTCCTGCTTCAACTCCGGCATGTTCCTATCGGCTAAGTCCAAAGGCTTCTTCGTCGAGCAAAACGATCACACCATCGTGGTGGCGCGGACGTCTGCTATGGCAGGTCCGCTGACGATCGAGGAAGTGCGGGAGTGCCCCACCGGTGATGCAGCTGCGCTCGCGGAGGTGGTCCGCACGCTCCAGCCGAAAAAGACGCCGAGCGGCTACCTGAACGCCTGTTGCGGGATCTACCCTGCGAGCCGGCTGGTGCGACGCGCCACCCTCGAGCTGAAGCGCGTCAAAGAGCCGGGTTATCTCGGTGAGGTGCTGACGCAGCAATTTCGCGTCGAACCAGAGAAATACACGGTGCATGTGCTCAATGCGACAGACGGCACCGACTTCGACCTGAATCGGGCGACGCAGAAGGAGACGCTGTTTTGCGGTTTGCCGGCCGACGACGTCGCAGCGATCCAAGACCGGTTGCTCGAGAACGGCATCTATCCCGAGCGACTTGAATTGGGCTCGGTGGCAATGCTGGGCGGTTTGGCGGACTACCTAAAGTTCACCAAATCCAAGTCGCCGACCCTGGTGCTCGAGATCGGGGCCGACATGACGCACTCGTTCATCGTGTCGGGCAGCGGGGTCGAAGCTTCGCGGCCGATCCCGCAGGGGCTCGAGTCGATGATCCCTGTCGTGCAGAAGGAGCTCGGGCTGAAAGATGAGGAGTCGGCGAAGAAATTGTTTCTGTCGAACACGTTCGATTTCACGGGCATGGGTCCGCTGCTGATCAAGAAGCTCCTCAAGGAGCTCCAGTCCTCCATCGGCTTTTACGAGGTGCAGACGGGCATGTCGGTCGGCCAGATCGTGTGCACGCAGTTGCCGTCCAAACTCTCTTGGCTGGAAAACGCCATCGCGAGCGCGCTCGGCATCGCCCGGCTCGAACTCGCGCTGGTGCCATGGCTGCAGGCGCGGCAGATCACGGTTTCCGATTCGGTCGCCTCGACCGGCCTCGAGCCGCGGTGGCTCGGGCTGCTTGGGCTCATGATTCAACACAATCTCTCCGATGCTGTCGCGGCTCAAACGAAGGACTGAAGCGGCCGGGGCCGCGGTGGTGCCCGCCTGGCACCCCAATTTCCGCAACTTCGAACGTCTACCGGACACGAAGGTCGTCCGCACCGCGTTCTTCGTAAACGGTGTGGCCGCGGTGGTGGTGATCGTGCTGCTCGGCTGGCTCGGCTATCAGGAGCTGCAGATTCGCGAACTCAGCCGCAGCATCAGCGATTGGCAGGAGCAGATCGAGCGGGATCAGCCTGGCAGCGCCCGGGCGGTAGAGCTCTTCAAGAAATATCAGACCGAAGCGGCGCGCGTGACGGAGATCGACACGTTTGTGAAGTCACGGCCGAAGGTATCCGCTTTGTTGCTGCATCTGGCGGAGACGCTTCCCGCCGATATCGCGTTGGACACCCTCGAACTCAAGGATACGAGCTTGCGGCTGCTGGTCACCGTCCGCGGCGCGCCGGATCGCGCGAGTGGCACGGCCTCCGCCTACGTGGAGCAGCTGAGGGGCGATTCGGAGATCGCAGCCGAGTTCGACGACGTGTCGCTGAGCAACCTCAACCGCAATCCCCGCAATGGGCGCCTGGCTGCGGAATTCACGCTGCGCCTGAAGTCGGCTGAATCGCCCAAGAAGCCATGACCACACCGGAACTTGCCGCGGTTCTGAAGAAGAACCCCTTCAGCACGGTCTGCGCGGTCGTCGCGCTGGTGGTGGCCGGTGCTTCCTACTATCGCAGCTCGACGGTCCCGGAATTGGAAGGCCAGCTCGAGGAGCGTTCGGCCGATGGCCAGCGCCACAGCCTCAATCTCAAGAATGCCGTGCAATTGCCCGAACAGGTGGCCGCGCTTGAGGCGGCCGGTGCGGCGATCGAACCGCGTCTGGTCAAAGCCAGCCGGCTCGCCACCAATCTCCAGTATTTCTACAAGCTCGAGGCCGATACAGGGGTGAAACTCCTCGAACTCCGGCAAAATCCTGCTCGCGCGCCTCAGGGGAAGAACGCGCCGAAGACGCTCTTCACCGGCGTGAATTTCTCCGTGAGCGTGCAGGGCGATTACGTGGCGGTGGTGGACTTCCTGCGCCGCCTCGATCACGGCACCCACTTCGCCCGCGTGCTGACCGCGTCCCTCTCCGGCATCACCGTGGAAACCGGTAACAACATCGATGCGCGCACCGGACAGGTGCGGGCTTCGCTCACACTCGAGCTTCTCGGCCAGCCATGAACCGACACGTTCTCCTAGGAGCCGCGCTTTTCGCTGTGGCCACGCCTTTGTTCGCCGCTCGTGCCGCGTCCGATCTGTTGCCGCTTGAGAAGCGCCGACTCCTCGTAGAGCGCGCGGAGCAACTCGCCGTCGTGGCCGATCTCGAGCCCTTGCCCGAAGGCTACGCGCAGCCCTTCGCCCCCGCCGGTTTTGACCGCGCGGATGCCGAGGAACTGAAGGGCAACGCACCCGCTGCGCAGGCGTCGGCTCGCCCGGGCAGCGATCGCGAACTACTCAACCTCATCGCCTCCCGCATCTCGCCCAGCGGCACCGTGATCCACGGAGACCAGTCGCTGCTCATCTTCGGCAAGAAACGTCTACGTGTGGGCGACCGCCTCACCGTCACTTACGAGGAGCAGGACTACACCCTCGACCTCGTCGCGATCAGCCGCACGACGTTCACGCTCCGCTACAACCAGGACGAAATCACCCGGCCCATCCTCAAAACTGGAAAGACCCCATGAGTAAACGTGTCCCGCTTCTGCTCGTCTTTGCACTGTTGATTCCGCCCTGTCTCGCCCAGGTGGACCCGGCGACAGAGCCCGCCGATGTGCCGCCGCCGCCGCCGCCCGAGTCCGCGGTGGAACCTGCGATGCCCGACGTCTCCATCAAAGAGGACCCGGCCCAAGCTTCCGTTGCGATGGGTCGCAGCGCTTCCGGCCAAGACACGCTGTCGGTCGACTTCCCCGACGAGGACGTTCGCAACATCCTTCGTAATGTCGCCGACCTCTTCGAGCTGAACCTCATCATTCCGGAGACCCTGCAGGGCCGTGCTTCCATCAAGCTCCGCGATGTGAGCTGGCGCCAGATTTTCGAGTCCGTCCTCGACCCCGTGGGCTACACCTACGTGGAAGACGCCAACATCATCAAAGTCGTCAGCAAGGAGTCGCTCAATGACGAACCGGTTTCGACCGAGGTGTTCATGCTGAACTTCGCTCGCGCTGCGGATGTGTTGCCCACCATCTCCTCCCTGGTCGATCCGGCCCGCGGCAAGATCGTCGTCGATGCGCGCAGCAACAGCCTCGTCATCACCGAGCGGCCCACGCGCATGAACCGCATTCGCCCCATCCTCGAGAAGCTCGATCGCGCCACCGACCAGGTGATGATCGAATCCAAGTTTGTCGAAGTGACCGACGAAGACACGAAGAACATCGGCATCAACTGGAGCTCGCTCAACGGCTACAACGTCAGCGCCGGAAACCTCTCCCGTTCCTTCTCCGACGAGAAGGGCCGCGTCAGCTCCCGCGAGCGCACCGAGACCAATATCGACGTGCCGTTCATGCGCGACGGTTACAACCGCGCAGCGGACGTGGCCGGAGTGCCCCGTGGCAGCCTCGGCCCCCCGCGGGAGGTCGATCCCGCCACCGGCGGCGTCTCATACCCGAATCTCGGGCCCGGATCGCTGGATGCCTCCAATTACACCGGTGACCTTTCACGCCTGACCACCGCCGTGTTCAGCGCCGACAAATTCGGCGTCGTGCTCAGCGCCCTGCAAACCTTGAACAACACCAAGGTCGTCTCCAACCCGACGGTCGTCACCCTCAACAACACTGAGGCCACCATTAACGTCGGCGAAGAGCGCCCGATTCCCAATTACGCCTACAGCGAACAGACCGGCACCTTCCAGATCAGCGGCTTCACCTACAAGCCGATTGGCGTCATTCTGAAAGTCACGCCGCAGGTTAACGCGCAGGGCCTGATCAAGCTCACCGTTTCGCCGGAAGTGAGCCAGACTACCAGCAGCGTCTCGTTCGGCGGTGCCAGCGCGACCGAGATCCCCGTCATCTCCACGCGCAAGGCCACGACTCAGGTGTCATTGAAAGATGGATACACCATGGCCATCGGTGGCCTGCTGACCCAGAACCTCATCAAAGGAGAAACGAAGGTGCCGGTGCTCGGCTCCATTCCCGTGCTCGGCCGCCTATTCCGCTCGGACAGCAAGGACACGACCACGAAGAACCTCATCATCTTTATCACCGCCAAGTCGATCGATGCCGAGGGCGCGTCGTCGGAGACGATCTTCAGCTCCGAACAACTCCGCCAGCTGAACATGCGCAAGGAGGAGCTCCCTGGCTATCGTGATGGCTCCGATCCCTGGATCAAAGATCCCCCGCCTGAGGAGGCAGAGGGCGATAAGAAGAAGGCGAAAAAAGCCGCCCGTAAATAACGGTTCTCTCCCCGGCTCGAAGCGTTCGCTTCGAGCCGTTTTGTTGTGCCGTGTGGCGGCACCGGGCCGCGACCGTTTCCGCACCCTGGCTCGACCCGGTTCGCACCCTGGCGCGACTCAGGCCGCATTGGGTCCCGGGTCGGCGCGCACTTGGTCCCGGCTCGATCCGGCCCTTGGCGCGACTCGCGCGATCACCACACTCCGCCGACGAAACCCTGCGCGTATTTGATCCCGAAGACGCCGACGTTCTTGGCCGCGTGCGCGAGGACGCATGGCAGCAGAGAGCAATTGGGATTCCACGCGGCGAAGCGGCTCGCATACATCCACAGCGAAAACGAGAACGCCATCGCGGTGCTGAAAATCCCCTTGGCCGTCCACGCGATCGCGAAACCCTCGTCTCCCCAGGACCAGAGGAACGGGTGCAGCAAGGCGAACACGAGGGAGGCGGCCACGGCAGCGGCCCAAAGCGTGGCCCGCCCGCGATTCTCTACGACCAGGTAGCCACGGAAGATCAATTCCTCCAGAACCGGCGCCGCGAGCGTGTAGAGGCCGAAGAGCCATGTCATCGTGGACTGCTCCGCGGTCAGCCCGAGGGCGTTTTCGCCGAGCGTTTCCATGACGAGCAGCACGAGCGCGCCAATCGTCGCAATCACCACCGAGGCGCGAGTGGGACGCACCGCGCCGGGAAACGCCTTAGGGTTGGGTTGACCCGCCTCGGCGGCTTTCAAATCTCCCCACCAGAGTTTGGCGATAAACACGGCGCCCGCGAACATCAGCACGAGGAGGAGGGGATCGTTGGTCATCTTATGGAGCGACTATTGATTAGCCATTTCGGAAACCGTTCCTAGCGTCGAGTCATTCATGAGTCACGCCACGCCCACCGCCAACTCCGCGCCGGCACACGCGTTTGCCGGTGTGTTTGTGCAATTGGCGCCGCACATGGCGGCCCTGGATGAGTTCCTGCGCGGGCAGCTTGATGCGTTCGAGCCGGAGATTCGCGAGATGGCGGACTACTGCATCGACACCTCGGGCAAGCGCATTCGTCCGGCGTTGGTTTTCCTGAGCGGCTGGCGCGGACCGGG
This sequence comes from Verrucomicrobiota bacterium, assembly GCA_023410155.1. GTDB lineage: Bacteria > Verrucomicrobiota > Verrucomicrobiia > Opitutales > Opitutaceae > Opitutus. The sequence goes on from JAEYQF010000002.1 coordinate 10,204, forward strand.
CGTGATCCCGCCGGATCTCGTGCGGGTCGCCGCGGTTGTGGAGCTCGTTCACCTGGCCACGCTCGTCCACGACGACATCATGGACGAGGCCGACGTCCGTCGCGGACGCCCGACGGCAGCGCGAAACTACGGTCCGACTGCCGCGGTGCTGCTGGGCGATGCGTTGCTGGCTCATGCGGTGCATCTCGCCGCGCAGTTTCCCACGACGGAGGTGTGCGCGGCCGTGGCGGAATCGACGCGTCGGGTGTGTGCGGGCGAGATCGTGCAGACGCTGCGCCGGGGCTCGACCAATGTGTCGCGCGCTGATTACGACCGCATCATCGACCTGAAGACGGCGGAGCTTTTTAGGGTGTCATGTTTCCTGGGGGCGCGACTGGCTGGGACGGCGCCGGGATTCGTGGAGGCGGCGGCCAATTTCGGCCGACATCTGGGTATCGCGTATCAGATCTACGACGACCTCGCGGACTTTTTCGGCGAGGAGCGCCGGATTGGGAAGACCCTCGGCACCGATCTGGCGAGCGGGAAGCTCACGCTGCCGTTATTGACCTTGATGGAGCGGCTGCCGGTGCTCGACCGTGCGGAGCTCACGCAGGAGATCCTCGGACAGCGTCCGCCCCAGCTCGCGCACCGGCTCTCGCAGATGGCTGCGCATGGGGTGTTCGAGCTGGTTGCGGCCAATGTCGAGACGGAGATCGGCCGCGCCGCGGCGGCGTTGCGACCGTGGATGGCGGAGGCACCCACCGGGAAGCTGCTGGCGTTGTGCGACGTCTTGCGGGGGCAGCTCGGCGCATTGCGAGGGCCACAGTAGGCGTGCCGGCGGGAAGTGCGGTTATTGTTTTTCGCTCAAGTGTTTGGGAACCGTTCCGTAAGAAAAGTGTTTGAGTGCCCCATGCACCGCCTCCGGCGCCATTTTCCGTTTGCCCCACCTCAGACGGCGCGTTTCGTCTTAACCTGCGATGGATGCCGCTAAGACCTTAGGCAAGGCGCTCGTTGCGTCACCGGAACGCCAGCAGGAGGCGGATTCCGACATTATGGTCGTGCGGCAGGTGCAGGCGGGCGATGTGGCGGCTTTCGATCAGCTGGTGCGGAAGTATCGCGAACGCGTCTACGGCGTGGTTTATCATCTCACCTCAAATCGCGAGGATGCGTCGGATCTGACGCAGGACGCTTTCATCAAGGCATTCCAGTCGATCAACCGGTTCCAAGGCCAGTCATCGTTCTTCACCTGGCTCTACCGGATTGCGGTTAATTCCACCCTCACGCACCTGCGAAAACAGCGGCTAAGGACGTTCTTTAGCTTCGACAAGATGGATCCGGAAGATACGGTTTCTGCAGAAGTCATTGCCGCTCTAACAGATAACTCAGGTGCGGATCGCGGAACTTTCGCTCACGAGCTCCAGGAAAAATTGAACGAGGCGATGCAAAAATTGTCTATCAAGCACAGAACCGTGATCACCCTTTTTGAGATCGATGGCCTCAGCCACCAGGAAATTGCTGAAGTGATGGATTGCTCGGTTGGCACGGTTCGGTCCCGCCTCCACTACGCTAAACAGCTCCTTCAGTCTGAGCTGCAGGCCTATCTTCGCCGATGAATCCTACGCCTAAGAAAACTACCGTCACGTTGGAGGATTTGCTGCGAGTGAAGCGCGCGGAGCGTCCGCCGCCGGAATTCTGGGCCGAGTTCGAGCGCGAAATGCGCCTGAAACAGCTTGCCGCGATCGTGGAGCCGCGTCCGTGGTGGGCTCCGTTCATCCGGGTGGGTGCTCGTTTCGCGCGCTACCAAGTGCCCGTCGGGGCCGCGGCAATCCTGGCGCTGTCGTTTGTCACGATCAGTGAATACCGCAGCGGGATGGTCGTGGAACCTGCGCTGACCATTCCCGAATCGAGCCTCGCTCGTGTGGCGACCCCGGCGCCGGTCCGCGTCGAGCACGTCACGCCGATGCAAGTCGCCGTGTCGAGTGAGCCGGTTCTTTCTGCGAGAGCCGAGCCGGTGGCTCCTGCTGTCGCCGCCACCGCGGATACCGGTGCCAGCTCGCATGTGATTCCGTTGCCCACAACCGCCCTGGTTGCCGCAGAGCCGAGTCCTTCCGCTCGTGCGATTGCGGCGAATCTGGAGGCCCTGCGCGCTTCTGACCCCTCGATCGTCGACGAGGTGTTCGGCCGCAGTCGCGTGGCTTTCGAAGTCCGCCAGCCGGTCCGTGATCCCCTCGAGCAACTCGGCGCCGCCCGTGATTCGCGCCGCGCCCGCCTGCTCGCTGCCGGGTTGCCTGCCTCCTCGGCCACGAACGAATTCGTGCCGGTTTCCAGCAGTGATCGCGTGACACGCTCTCTCACCGAAGAACGACTTTACGATTCGGTGAGCCGCGTGGGTGTCAGCGGCGACCGGGTCGCTATCCGGTTCTAAGCCGCGGTTCGCGGCCCCCTGCCTTCTTTCGAGCCCCGCCGGTCGGCGGGGCTTTTTGCTTTTCCAGCACGATGGATACGGTGAGCGCACGATGAGAACCGAACGCGACTCCATGGGAGAGATGTCCGTGCCCGACGACGCGCTCTACGGCGCCTCCACGCAGCGGGCTGTGCTCAACTTCCCGATTAGCGGGCACACCATGCCGGAAGGTTTCCTCCGCGGCTTGGGACTGGTGAAACTCTCCTGCGCTCAGGCCAATGAGGAACTGGGGCTCCTTGCCACCTTGAAGAGTCGGGCGATCCAGCGCATCGCCCGCGAGATTGCCGACGGGCAGCTCTCCGCGCACTTCCCGGTCGATGTATTTCAGACCGGCTCCGGCACCTCCACCAACATGAACGCCAACGAGGTGATCGCGCAGCGTGCGCGGCAGCTTGCCCACGAGGACTCCACAATCCCGACGCTCCACCCGAACGACGACGTCAACCTCGGCCAGTCTTCCAACGACATCATCCCCACCACGCTGCACGTGAGCGTGGCCGTGGCTCTTCAGCAGAATCTGCTACCGTCGCTTATCGAACTCGCCGGCGCGCTCGACCGAAAAGCCGCGGAGTTCGATTCAATCGTGAAGATCGGCCGCACCCACCTCATGGATGCCACGCCGCTCACGCTGGGACAGGAGTTTTCCGGCTACGCTGCGCAGGTGAGAAAATGCATTCGCCGCGTGGAGCACGCGACCGCGCTCATGTCCGAACTCGCCATCGGTGGCACCGCCGTCGGCACGGGGATCAATTGTCACCCCGAATTTCCGGCGCTCGTCTGCCGCGTCCTCACTGCTGAGACGGGGATAACATTCGTCGAAGCGCCCAATCATTTCGAGGCGCAGGCGGCGCGCGACGACGCCGTGGCTGTGGCCGGCGAACTTGCGACCATAGCGTCGAGCCTGGTCAAGATCGCCAACGACATTCGCCTGCTTGGCTCGGGCCCGCGCGCCGGTCTGGGCGAACTGCGGCTGCCCGCCACGCAGCCGGGATCGTCGATCATGCCGGGTAAGGTGAATCCCGTCATGAGTGAAATGCTCGTGCAGGTCGGATTCTACGTGCAGGGACTTTCCTCGACCGTCGTCCAGTGCGGCAACGCGGGGCATTTCGAGCTCAATGTCACGATTCCGCTCATCGCGCATTGCCTGCACGAATCGATCGCCTGCCTGGCCAACGGCGCCCGGGTTTTCGCCGAGAAATGCGTCGTCGGACTCGAAGCCGACGCCGCCCGCTGCGACGAACTGGTGAAGCGTTCACTCATGCTCGTGACGGCATTGAATCCATATATTGGATACGACAAAGCCGCCGCCGTGGCGAAGGAGGCCTTGAAAACCGGACGCACCCTTCGCGAGATCGTGCTCGAACAACATCTCATGGACGCCGACACGCTCGACCGTGCGCTCGATCCCCGCCAGATGACGCTACGTGGCGGCACTGCGCCCGGCATGGGCGGCGGCTGAGCGTGCGTTGTTTCTCCGGTCACACAGCTCAGCGACCGTGAGGGACGGTTGGAGTGAGTTTGGCACGTGCCTTGTGCTTTGCGAAGGGCCGACGATCGGGGGAGGATCGGGTGCGAGTCGGTTCGCCGCTCGGCGCGACAGATTCCGGGCTCTGGCGCGACTCGGTTCGCATCTTGTTCCGGCTCGAAGCGTGCGTTGGCGCGCCTCCGGCCACGACCACGAGCGCCAGTGCTAGGCGTGGTGGTCCGGCCGTTGCGTTTGTCACGGTTCCCGCTCTGATGCTTTCTTTTTCCCCATGGCTGTTCATCAGGAAACGCTGACGATCCGGGCGCGCGGCGCCGGCACGCATGAGATTACCGATGAGGTCGCCGCGGTGGTGTCGCGCAGCAAGATCGCCCGGGGTATCGCGACGGTGTTTTGCCAGCACACGAGTTGTTCACTGGTGATCATGGAGAACGCGGACCCCTCCGCGCGCCATGACCTCGAAGCGTGGCTCGACCGGCTCGTGCCAGCCGAGGATCCGCACTTCACTCACACGCTGGAGGGGCCAGACGATATGCCGAGTCACATCATGATGGCGCTCACCCGCACGAGCGAAACCGTCCCTGTATCCGGGAACCAACTACAACTGGGGACGTGGCAGGGAATCTTCCTGTGGGAGCACCGCCGGGCGCCGCATCCCCGACGGGTGATTGTGACGGTGCTGGGCTGAATCACCATGGTGGCTGACGTGACGATACGAAAGGCGACGGTGGATGATCTGCCGGCGCTTCTGCCGCTTTTCAGAGATTATCAGGCGCATCACGGGGCACTGACCACGGCTTCGGAAGAGCACACCAGAGAGGTCCTGCGTTCCCATTTGCAGGACGGTGAGCGGGGGTTCGTGTTGGTCGCGATCTCGGGCGGAGGGTTGGTGGGTTTCGCGGGAGTTTACCTGACTGCGTCCGGCTTGATTGCGGAGCGAATCGCTCATCTGGGAGATCTTTTTGTGGTTTCCGAGCAGCGGAGGAAGGGGATTGCCACGCATTTGTTCGAAGCCGTTTCGCGAGAGTCGGCCGAGAGGGGGATCAGCCTTGTTCGTTGGCTGTCGCTCGAAGCGAATTCGAAGTTGAACGAGTGGTATGGTCGCTTGGTGCCGCCAGCTGGGACCTTCCAATTGTTTCTCAGGCCGACGGGCGCGCGTCGGGCTTGATTGATTTTCGGCAGGGGCGGAGTCCGGTCCGCGCGCATCGGTGTGGTCTGCGGAAATGCAAAAGCGGGACCGCTCATGGCGAGTCCCGCTTGCAACGGCAATCAGTGATCGGGGTCTATTTTCCCGGAGCGCAGATTCCGCAGACGTTCACGAAGAAGTCGTTGCCCTTGTCATCGACAAGGATGAACGCGGGGAAATCTTTCACTTCGATCTTCCACACGGCTTCCATGCCGAGTTCGGGATACTCGAGCGTCTCGACCTTGGTGATGTTTTCCTTGGCCAGAATCGCCGCGGGCCCGCCGATGGAGCCAAGATAGAACCCGCCGAATTTTTTGCACGCGTCCGTCACGACTTTGCTGCGATTGCCTTTGGCGAGCATCACCATCGAGCCTCCGAGCGATTGGAACAGGTCGACGTAGCTGTCCATGCGGCCTGCGGTCGTGGGGCCGAAGGAGCCGGAGGCGTAGCCTGTCGGCGTCTTGGCGGGACCGGCGTAGTAGACCGGGTGATCCTTGAAATACTGAGGAAGTCCCTGGCCTGAATCGACACGCTCCTTGAGTTTCGCGTGCGCAATGTCGCGCGCGACGATCACGGGGCCGGAGAGCGAGAGGCGCGTCGTGACGGGATACTTCGAGAGTTCCGCGCGGATCTCGGCCATCGGACGATTGAGGTCGACGTTGACGATCTTGTCGTCCTTCAGCGTGCGCTCGCTGGCGGGGATGAAGCGACCGGGATTGGTCTCCATCTTTTCGATGAAGATGCCGTCCTTGGTGATCTTGGCCTTGATGTTGCGGTCGGCCGAGCAGGAGACGCCGACGCCGACCGGACAACTCGCGCCGTGGCGCGGCAGACGGACGACACGCACATCGAGTGCGAAATACTTGCCGCCGAACTGTGCCCCGATGCCGCTCTGTTGCGCAATCTTCAGGATCTTAGCCTCCATTTCGAGATCTCGGAAGGCGCGGCCGTGCTCATTGCCGGTGGTCGGAAGCGCGTCGAGATACTTGGCGGATGCGAGCTTCACCGTCTTCAGGCACGCTTCGGCGCTGGTGCCGCCGATCACGAACACGAGGTGATAGGGCGGACAGGCCGCGGTGCCGAGATAGGAGAGCTTCTCGGTGACGAACTTCTCGAGACTCTTCGGGTTGAGCAGCGCTTTCGTTTCCTGAAAAAGGAACGTCTTGTTGGCCGAACCGCCGCCTTTCGCGACGAAGAGGAATTTATAGGCGTCGCCCTCAGTGGCGTAGATGTCGACTTGGGCAGGGAGATTGGTGCCGGTGTTGACCTCTTTCCAGAGATCGAGCGGCGCGGTCTGCGAGTAGCGGAGGTTCTCCTTGGTGTAGCATTCGTAGACGCCCTTGCTGAGGAACTCGGCGTCGTTGACCCCGGTCCAAACCTGCTGGCCTTTTTTTGCCACGATCGTGGCGGTGCCGGTGTCCTGGCAAAACGGCAAGATGCCCTCGGCCGCGATTTCGGCGTTCTTCAAGAGTGTGAGCGCCACGTAGCGATCGTTGGCGGAGGCCTCGGGGTCGTCGAGGATCGCGGCGACCTGCGCGAGGTGCTTGGGGCGCAGCATGAATGAACAGTCGTGCATCGCCTGCTGGGCCACAAATGCCAGCGCCTCAGGCGCAACTTTCAGAATCTCTTTCCCTTCGAAAATCGTGGTGCTCACGCCCTCTTTCGAGACGAGGCGATACTCGGTGTCGTCGGGGCCGAGCGGGAAGGGGTCTTGGTAGAAAAACGGCGGAGTAGCCATCCGGCGACGATGGTGGCGCTCATCGTTCGAGACAAGCGATGTCGCGGCACGCCGGCCGGTTAGCAGAGGCAAACAGCCGGGGCATTAGGGCTCTCGCGTCACGGCGCGTGAGTCCTTCGCCTGTGCCGTTTTAAGTAGGGGGAGATTCGCCGTTCTCTGCCACCATGCGACGGATCACCTCGTGGAAACGCGGGAGGTCTCCACTGCCCACGACTTCTCCGGGAGATGCCGCCCATCCGCTCGCGCTGGGCCACACGCCGTGCTGCACGAAGGCTTCCTGTGCAGCCGGCAAGCCGCCCACTGACAGGTAATCCTTCTGATCCTTGTCATCGCGCGATTGGACCACGTGTTCGCCGGCGATCGGAGTGATTTTGCCACTGGAAACATAAGCGAGGTCGTGGAGCGCCACGAACGGCCGCGAGTCGCTCAGCGTCGTGGCAGGCCGGGAACTCTCGCCCCGCAGATAGCGGACATATTCGGAATGGTTTTCCAGCAGCGGATCGAAGGGCTCGAGCGGCAGTCGATCGACGCGCCCGCTGGTCCAACGCACTTCCGCCATTTGCCCGATCACGTAGCGGATGGTGGCCTGCTCGCAGATAACGATTTCGGCCTGGGAAGCCGGACCCGCGCAGGCGTGGGAAACGGCGACGCGCATGTTCACGCCCCCGGTGGTGTCCGCTTCGACGAAGAACGTATCCGCGCCTTGGATACTGTGTGCGCGGTAGAGTTCGCCGCGCACCGCGTTCAGTTGTGCCCAGCTCATGAGATCGCCGCGGCCGGCCCAAAACAGCAGGTTATGCACGAAATGGGCGAGGGCATTGCCGAGGCAGGAGTCGAGCACCAGCCGACCATCGAGTTCAAGACGACCGGCCCAGGGAGCGCGGCGGAAATAGTCCACCGGCCGCGGCCAGAGCGCCGACAGCGTGGTGCCGCGCACGGCTCCGAACTCGCCCGCGAGCAACCGCTCTTTGAGCGCCAGGCGGGTTGGCTCAATGATGAAGTTGAAACCTACCAGGGACGCGCGGCGCAGGACCGCATCCCGCTGGATCATGCGGTCGAGTTCTGAGTAATCGAGGGTCGGCGGCTTCTCCAGATAGCACGGGAGCCCGAGAGCGGCAGCGGCCGCGTGCATCTCGGCGTGGAGCTGGATCGGCGTAGGCACGACCACCATGTCGAGTTCGGCGTGGCAGCTCTCGAGCATCGCGCGATAGTCGGAGAACACCCGCACGCCGCGCGGGCCGAGCTGCCACGGCTGGTGGAGCGATTCGAAGCGCGCCGGCTCCGGGTCGCAGGTGCACACCAGGCGCATCAACCCGCGGTCTTCCAGCTTGCGCACTGTGTCGTGATGCGCACCGGCGAATCCGCCCATCCCGATGATGCCAATACGCAGGGGCGGCTTCACACGATCTTCAGTTTGGGCAGGTCTTGGCCGTCGATCAGTCCGACTGGCCTTCCTTTCGCGTCGATGACGATAAGGTCGTCGATCTTATGCGCCTCGAACAGGCGCAAGGCATCGACCCCGAGCGCGTTCTCGGAGATGACCTTGGGGTTGCGCGTCATGAAAGTGGAAACGGGCTTCTGCAGAAAATCCGGCCCCGTGAGAGCGCTGCGCCGGAAGTCACCATCCGTCAGGATGCCCGTGAGTTTTCCGGTCTTCGCATGGACAAGGGCGATGCTCCCGGACTTCGCGCGCGTCATGGCGAGGATGGCATCCTGCGTGGACAGGTTCTCCTTCGCCACCGGCAGGCGATCACCGCGCCGCATGATGTCGCGCACGCGCAGCAAGAGTCCGCCGAGGTTTCCCGCGGGGTGATAGCGAGCGAAGTCGTCGCGGGTAAATCCACGGTCCTCTAGCAGGACCATTGCGAGCGCATCGCCCAGCGCGAGGGCCGCTGTCGTGCTGGCGGTCGGTGCGAGCGCCAGGGGGCACGCCTCACGCGGCACTTGGTAGATCAGGCGGTAGTCTGCGTTCTTCGCCAGATCGGAGTCGACGTTCTTGGTGAAAGCCACGAGCCGCACCTCCTGCCGTTTGAGCACCGGCACCAGGCGCAGCACCTCTTCCGTCTGGCCACTGTTGCTTAACATGATCGCGAGGTCGCCGGCCATGCAGAGCCCCAGGTCGCCGTGCAGCGCTTGCGTGGCATCGAGGAAGGTCGACGTCACGCCCGTGCTGTTGAATGTGCCCGTGAGCTTCTGCGCGATGTGTGCGGACTTGCCGACGCCGGTGAAGATCAGCTTCCGGCCCGCCGCGATCGTCTCGGTAATTCCCTGAAAGGTCGCGACGAACTCGGGGCCAAGCGCACCAGCCGTGGCTTCCAGCGCCTCCGTCTCCAACCGTATGCAAGCACGCGCGCGGGAAAGGACGGTTTTAGTTGTGAGCGCCATTTATGATTTGAGTCGCAGGAAGAGTCTGCGGAATTTACGCGCCACGAACCTCCGTTCAATTCCTTTTCCTGACCTGATGCGCACCCTCCGGCTCTTCCTGTTCTGTCTCGCCCTGCTCGGCTGGGGCCTGACGACCGGTTGCGAGCGCAACGCCAGCTCCGCACTCTCCGCCGAGGCCGACGATCCCAACTATCGTCAGGCGCAACAGCTCGGCCGCCAAGGGCGCAGCCAGGAGGCGCTCGCGTTCTATCTCAAGCTCATCTCCAAACGCGGTGACTCCGCGCCCGAGTCGCACCTCGAGGCCGGCCTGATCTACCTGCAGCATATCAAGGATCCGCTCGCGGCCATCTACCACTTCCGCAAATACCTCGAGCTGCAGCCCAACTCGCGACAGGCCGTCTACGTGCGCGGACTCGTCGATACCGCGAAACGCGAGTTCGCCCGCACGCTTCCGGCACAACCTCTCGAAAGTCAGGCCGAGCGGCTCGACATGCTCGATCAGATCGAGCGACTGCAACGCGACAACGAACAGCTCCGCGCCGAACTCGCGGCCGCTCGTGCGGGCGGCGGCGCTGTCACCGTCACCAGCCGGGCGACGCTACAATCATCTCCGCCGGTGCAACGCGCCCGGAGCACGGACGACTCGCAGCCCCGACCGTTCTTCACTGCGCCCGCTGCCGCGTCTGCCGCCGCCGCAGATTCGTCCTATACGCCCGCGGCAGCGGAGGAAGAATCGCCAGTCTCCCTCGCACGCGAAGAGCCTGTCGCCTCCGCGCCCGCGGCCACTCGACCCAACCTTGGCATCGCACAGCCGCCCACGCGGCCCACTCTCTCACGGCCCACGCCGCCGGCCGGGTCCGCTCGCCGCCACACGGTCCAGAAGGGAGACACGCTCTTCAACTTGGCGCACCGTTACTACGGCGACCGCTCCCGCTGGCGCGATATCTACCAGGCCAACCGCGACCAGATGCCGAGTGAGAATTCCATCCGCATCGGCATGGAGCTGCGCATCCCGTAGTGGGTCGCGGTCGAGCTTTTCCATGCCCAGCACCTCCCTCCGCACGGCGGTTTTCACCGAGTCGTTGATCCGCGAAATGTCGCGCGTCGCCGCGAAACACGGCGCGATCAATCTCGCCCAAGGTTTCCCGGATTGGGATCCCCCGGCCGCGCTCGTGCAGGCCGGTCGCGATGCGATGGACAGCGGTCGTCACCAATACGCTGTCACGTGGGGCTCGCCCGAACTTCGCACCGCACTCGGTGCGAAACTCACGCGCTTCCTAGGCGTGCCCATCGATGCCGACCGCGAACTCGTCGTCACGTGCGGCGCGACGGAGGCGATGATGGTGGCGATGATGACCGTGTGCGATCCCGGCGATCGCGTCGGCATGTTCTCGCCGTTCTACGAAAACTACTCGGCCGACGCGATTCTCACGGGAGCGGCGCCCGTGCATGTCCCGCTGCATCCGCCCACCTACCGCTTCGATCCCGACGAACTGCGTCGAGCGTTCGCCAGCGGTCTCAAGGCCTTTGTGCTCTGCAATCCGTCGAACCCGTGCGGACGGGTCTTCACCCGTGACGAACTGTTGCAGATCGCTGCGCTCGCGGAGGAGTTCGACGTCTTCGTGCTCACCGACGAAGTCTACGAACACATCGTCTTCGCGCCGCACCGACACACGTATTTCGCGACGCTGCCCGGCATGGCCAAGCGCACGCTCATGTGCTCGTCGCTTTCGAAGACGTTTTCGATCACCGGCTGGCGCCTCGGCTACGTGCACGCGGCGCCGGAGATCATCGCGCAGGCTCGCAAGGTTCACGACTTCCTCACCGTCGGTGCCGCTGCTCCGCTGCAACACGCGGTCGTCACTGCGCTCAATTTCCCCGCGAGCTATTACGACGAACTCGCGGCGGAATACGCGACCTCGCGCGACGTGCTGCTCGGTTATCTTGATCAGACCGGGCTCAACTACACGCAACCCGAAGGCGCCTATTTCGTGATGCTCGACATCTCGCCCTTCGGCTACGCGAGCGATGTCGAGTTTGCTCACTGGATGACGCGCGAGATCGGCGTCGCACCCGTGCCGGGCTCCAGCTTTTTCGCACACAAGGAAAACCGCTACGTGCGCCTCAACTTCGCCAAGAAGCCCGCGACGCTGCACGCTGCCGGTGAGCGCCTGCTGAAACTGCGGCGCTAAGCTCGGCGCGCGAGCCTCAGTGTTTCGCCGACGCCTCGGGGCGGTGAACTGGGCAGGGTGTGGTGGGTCTAGCCCTGCACCTCTTCCCAACCCGCTGCTCCCGCCATGAACAAACCTTTTTCCATCGTGCTCCTCGTCGTCGGCGTGATCCTCGTGATCTACGGTATCAGCGCTGGCGAGTCCGTCGCCTCGGAAGTCTCCGAGGCCGTGTCCGGCACTCCGACCAACCGCACCATCTGGCTCTTGGTCGTGGGCATCATCGCCGGCCTGCTCGGACTTTTCGGTCTGCTGCGCGGTCCCAAAGTCTGATTGCGCTCCGTCCCGATCGGGTCCGCACCTCGGCCCGACCCGGTGCGCACCGTGTCTCGACTCGAGCCGAACATAGGCTCGACTCAGGCCAGATGTCGTTGAACCACAGGAGCACAGACGACACGGAGTAAACGCATTCGCGTGGGATAGCTATTGGCCGTGCCTCTGTGGTCCCCACTCGGGACTCACGTCGAGCGCAGCGCTTCGTCGATCGCAGCGATGACGAAATCGATCTCCGCCGGGCCGATGCACAAGGGCGGAGTGATGCGCAGCGTGTTGCTGTGCAACCCGCTCTTGCCAATCAACAGGCCGAGTTCGCGCGTGCGTTCGAACACACGCGCGCATTCCGCCTTCGCAGGCTCTTTCGAAGTGCGATCCTTCACGAGCTCCACGCCCGCAAGCAAACCCGCCCCGCGCACGTCGCCGATCAACACGTGTTTCTCCGCGAGTTTTTCGAGGCCGGTGCGTAAACGGCGGCCCATTTCGAGCGCGTTGTCCTGCAGTTTCTCCTGCGTGATCACTTCGAGCACCGCGCGACCTTGTGCGCAGGAAACAGGATTGCCGCCGAACGTATTGAAATGAAGCCGCGCGGCGTGCGAGGCCGCTATCTGCGGCGTGGTGACCACGGCGGCGAGTGGGGCCCCATTACCGATGCCCTTCGCGAGCGTGACGATGTCGGGGACGACGCCTTGCGTCTCGAAGCCCCAGAAACGCGTGCCGGTGCGCCCGAAGCCCGCCTGCACTTCGTCAGCAATGCAGAGGCCGCCGGCCGCGCGCACGTGCTCGTAGGCATGGCGCAAATAGCCGTCGGGCAACACCACTGCGCCGCCCACGCCTTGGATCGACTCGGCGAAGAAGGCGGCGACACGCCCCGAGGTGCCGAACTGGATGAGATCGCGCACATCTTCGGCGTAGTGGCGCCCCGCGTCCGGGTCGTCGCGTCCGAACGGGCCGCGATAGGTGTCGGGCATGCGTGCGTGATGCACGCCGAAGGTCTGGGGCACGTTGAACTTCCACGTGTTTTGCGAGGTGAGACCCATCGTGGCGGCGCTGCCGCCGTGGTAGCCATTGCGCAACGCGATCACGTCGAAGTTGCCGGTGGCCGCGCGCGCGAGCGTGAGCGCGAGGTCGTTGGCCTCCGAGCCGGAGTTTACGAAGTAAACGACCTTCAGCTCGCCTGGCATGCGCGCAGCGAGATCGCGCGCTTAGAGGGCGATCTCTGGATGCAGGTAGATCGTAGTGGTGTGTTGGATACGTTCCTGCTGGCGCCGCGCGGCCTCCAGCACGGCGGGATGCGAGTGGCCTACGCTCACCGTCACGATGCCGCCGAAGGCATCAAGATAGCGGCGGCCTTTCTCGTCGAACAACCAGCAGCCGTGTCCTTCCACGACCATCAGCGGGTGCTGGTAGTAATGAAACATGGCCGGCGAAAGAAACTCGCGGCGCAGCGCGAGCACCTCGCCGGCGGTGGGCCCGTCGTAGGGCTGGGGCTGATACGGGCAGGGCGGGAGAGGGATCGAGCTCATCGCCCCCGCAGTCTCAAGTGGAGCGGCGGTTCGCGGCGAGCGCAGAGCGCAGCGAACGCGCCTCCGTCAGCAGTTCCTGCGCGGCGGCAAGCGTGTCGGTGCTCGGTGGCGGAGTCGGGGCGGCCGGAGTCGTCGCGGTGACCTCTGGTTCGTGGTGATCGTCGGGATCGCCGAGACTCGCCTGACGGAAGCGGCGCAGCCGGTCGAGGATAAGGTCGCGGATCTCCGAAGCGTTGGTGACGCTCTGAAAGACGGCCGTGTGCAACGAGTCCTCGTCGTCGTGATCGTCGCGGGAGTCGCCCCCTCCGCCGCCGGCGGATTGCACGCGGACATCGGCGAGGCCGAGCAGGCGTTGCACGGGGCCCTGCTTCACCTCGACCTGTTGGAGGTTGGCGAAGCTCATCGTCGATTCCGACAAGCGGAAGACCCCGGCGCGAAGGCGCAGGCTGCGGTCGGTGACCATATACCACCGCTGCTCGAAATCGAGGCGCACGGCCGCGAGCGTAATCGGCAGTTGCGCGATGAAGGCGGCGATCGCCAGAAACTCCAGCAGCTTGACCAGAGGCAGTGCCCACCAGGGAGCGCGCAACATGAAGTGCTTGGTGCCTTCGATCGCCTGGGGCGGTGCCGCGTGGCGCAGCAGGCGAAACACGCGTGCCTCGTCCGAGCGCTCGGGGTTTTCGCGCACCTCATGGACGGGGTTCTGCTGACTGGCTCGGGCCGCGGCGACGCCGAGTTCCACTTCGTGGATGAAGGTCAGGGAAAAGAGAATGCCGACGACTGCTCCGAACTGAGTGAGCGTCCAGCGGGAGAGCCGCAGGTAGAAGTAGTTTTTGCCGGCCCGAAATACGCGCACCGACTCCGGCGCGCCGGCGGGTGGCTCGGGTTGAGGCGGCACGCGCAAGACGCGTAGCAGCCACTGGCTCGCCCAGCTAAACATGACGACGGTCCTCCGAGTTGGAGCGCGCCGCCGGCAGCTCCGCGCGGAGTGCGCGCAGCTCTGCCGCGACCTCGCGCAGGGCGGCGGCGAGATCGCCGTCCGCTGCGGGGGCATGAGCGCTGGGCGCAGGGGTAGCGTCGGCCGTGGGATGCGGATCTTTCACGCCCCGCATTTTGTGATAGAGAAAATCGCGGACGGATTCGAATTCCTTCAGGCCCTCGAGCGTCATCTCGGCGGAAGCGTTGCCGCTCGCGGTTTGCACCAGCACGCGCGCGAGACCGAGCCAGCGCTCGACGACATTGGAGCGCAGGTGGATGTCTTGAATACGCGCGTAGTTGATGATGATCTCGCGCCGGAAAAGCACGCCCCAGCTCATCGAAACGCCTTCGGCGGTGAACCGGTAGCGCATCGTATGATAACGAAAATACGCCGGAAGCGCCAAAAACGGAAACAGCGGCGGAATGATCAGGCAGCTCAAGAGATAGTATTTGAGCAAGTCAGGGTGAGGGCGCTCGATGGGGAAGATCGTGGCGTCAGGGGGTGGTGGTTTCACGCGCGAGTGTTTTGCGATGAACTCTGGTGAGGCTCAAGGCTGGAGCGGCGTTTGCGCGAATCGTGTGTTGTCACGGGCGCACGAAAAAGGGGAGCGATTGTCCGCTCCCCTTGTCCCGTCAGGTGGCTGTCACGTCTTCAGCCTTCGCGGGCAATGGTCTCGAGGTCGGTGAGTTTCTCGTAATCCGCGAGCGTGCCTCCTGCCAGGCAGCACTCGATGATCCGGCGACCGAGCGGGTGCAGGTCGGGATGGAGAAATGCCGCCAGCTCGCGCTGGAAGAACTCGTGGAGCAATTCGGCGCCGCGGTCGTAGGCCGCTTCGCCCACTTCGGGCTGCTGGTCGACTTCGAAGAACCATGAGCCGATGGTGCGACCTTCGACGACGATCTTGCGCGGCGTGTATCCGAGAAGTGGCGATCGGGACGGCTTCACTTCCTCGGCCGAGAACCGTGCGCCGCCGCGGCGGGCGAGATACTCGCGGGCCACCCACTGCGGCATGAAGCCGACCGACCACGCGCCGATGTGCTGGTTAGGCACGAGGATGTAGCGAACCTCCGGGTGATCGAGGATCTGGCCCAGGAGGATGTTGGCCTGATCAACCCGTCGGCCGGTGGCAAAAGGCCAGTAGGAACCCACGCCCTCCGACGACATGCCCTCCGCGGCGACGATGCTGGGATTGGCGTGACCGCGGGGAGCGACAAGCCGCCAGAGCCAGGCGAGCGCCGGAGGAAGCACGTGAAAAATGCCGATGATGCCGTAGCTGGGATTTTCTCGGGTGCAGGGCGGCGTGCGCACGCCGAAGCTGCGAATGTCGACGTCGATCGCGCCGGACACGATGCCGGGGACGAGCGAACGCGGGATCACCACGCGCGGGTTGGGACACGGTTTGCCGGGCGCGTCCTCGATGTGTTCCCAGATGAGCGCGGTGGCCCCGGGATAGGCATCGATGTTGAGGAAGAGCAGCGGTTCCTTCGGATTGATCGTCAGCTCCTCGAGGTGAGGATCGATGCCGTAGCGGTTGATGTGATTGACGCGCACGAACCAGGCGTCCTCGGCGTCGAGCACGCTGAGTTTTCCGCGCCCTTTCTCGAGCGAAGGATGGCAGAGGGCCATGTCGTCGGTGACAGGCCGCAGCTCACAGCCTTGCGGAAGAGTGAGGAGTCGCTCGTCGTTAGTGAGGAGGTTGCGCCCGAGCAAGAGGCTCCCGTCGGGCTGGCGGTGCATTTGCTCGAGCATCTCGCTCTTGCCGCCGCCGCTCGCGCCTTCGTGCGAGATGACGAGCTTGTTCTGATACGGCGTGATGACCTGCACGGTCGAGCAATGGATCGTTGTCCAGTTTTCCTCTTCGCCGAGATTGAGCAGCATGCCATAGATACCCTTTTTCGCGCTGGGGCCCGGGTAGAGGTTGTAGCTGAACAACTCGTGCAGTCCGTCGAGACGGTTGTGCACGACCACCTGCTGGCCTTTGAAGTGAGTGTGGCGAAACGGCGGCGCAACGTAGATGACTGCGCGCGGCGAGAAGTCCGCCGGCACTTCGTCAGGGGCGATCATGCCCTGCAGGAGCGCGAGGCCGAAGGCGAAGAAGCCCGCGTTGCTCGGAGCGACCACCACCGCGTGCATGCCCTTGCCCGGCATGCCGGCGATGAACGGGAACACGGCGAGCGGCTGCGTCTTGAGCCAGGCGAAGGTTTGTGCGCGCAAGTCCGCGAAGTCTCCGCCGAAACGCTCGCGATAAGTCGGCTTGTCGGTCGGACGCGTGTCACCGATCACCATGCAGTCGGGATCGCGGCGGCGCATGTAGGGATCGAGGTAGTTCGCGGCGATGCCATTGCGCGCGCGGCAGACTTTGGCTTCTTCGACCAAGCCGCGTCCCGGCACATCGTAGGCGACGGTATGCCAGCCATGGACGGCATCGCGCACGGAGAGCTGCACGAGGTCGTCCACGCTATTGGCGAGTGTGACCTCGGGGCAGGCAGCGAGAATCTCGGCGGCCGCGGCGGGAAGCGCGAACGGCAGGGGAGACTTGCGGGAGGGGGCGGATTTCTTGGCGGACGAGGCGTTCATGAGACGAGAGGTTCCGACGGGTGAGAGTGAGATGACGCGACCACTTTAGCCTAAAGCCGTTCGCAAAACTCCGCGCCTTCTGCCGCGAAGGGCGCAAAATCTGATATCAAGGGATGCGCAGTGGCTGCCAAACGCTGCAGAGCCGCCGTCCGCCAGTGCGCGTAAACTGACCGCAGATTATGCCACGTGTCATTCGCCAAGCCTTCGGGGAACGCCTTCGCAAGACGCCGGAGCTGCAGAGCTTCCTCGCCGATTTCCGCCGCGCCACCGGCGTGACGGTCAGTTACGTCGGCCCTCTCGGGCGCCGCGAAGACGAGCCCGCGGCGGATTGCACGCCGCTTTGCGCGCGGCTGCGGCAAGTTCCGGCCGGGTGCCGGATGTGCGCTCGCTTTCAACAGTCACTACTCGACACCGCGAGCCAACGACCTGCCACGCAAACCTGCGCCGCGGGGCTGACTGAGGCCGTTGTGCCCATGCGGGCGGCGGGACAGACCGTAGGGTTTCTCGCGACCGGCGGCTACTTCGCCGCGACTCCGGATACCGCGCAACTGAATCGCGCACGGCACCTGCTCGAACGTGAGGGCGTCGCGCTCCCGGCCGAGGAAATCGAACGCCTCACCGCCGCCACTCCGGTCGTGCCGGTGGATCGTCAGGCGGCTCTGGAAAACCTGCTCACGCTGGCCGCGGAACACCTGACGGCGAGACTCACGGATCGACTGACGCCGCCCGAAACCACGATGCCGGAGCTGGTGCAACGGGCCTGCGCGATCGTGCACTCGGAGTATGCGCAGGAAATCACCGTGCCGGCGGTAGCGCGCCGGCTCGCCGTGAGTGAGGGGCACTTGAGCCGCACGTTTCACCACACGACAGGGCTGCGGCTGGTGGAATACATCGCGCGCTACCGCGCCGAGCGGGCGCGGGCTCTGCTTTCCGGCACCGACCAGCCGGTCACGGAGATCGCGTTTGCGTGCGGGTTTCAGTCGCTGTCGCAGTTCAACCGGGTATTTCGTGCGCAGTTTGGCACCAGCCCGCGCGAGTTGCGCGGTGCGGCGTAGTGGTTGAACGGATACATGCACGGCGCGCCACCACCTGGCGTGACCCGGGACAGGCTTTGCCGCGGCTCTCTTCGCCGGTGGCGCGACCGGGGCGGGTGTGTCACATGACAGCGACTTCCGGGCTGCGGGATTGAACTTCCCCGCGTGCTTCGCTCCGATGCGCGCGCATGACATCGCCCTCTTTCGCCGAGGCGTTTCGGTTCTGGCTCAAGCTCGGGTTCATCAGCTTCGGGGGGCCGGCCGGGCAGATCGCGATCATGCATACGGAGCTGGTCGATCGGAAGCAGTGGATCTCCGAGAGCCGGTTTTTGAACGCGTTGAACTTCTGCATGCTGCTGCCGGGGCCGGAGGCGATGCAGCTCGCGACATATTGCGGCTGGTCGCTGCATGGCACGCGCGGCGGGATCGTCGCCGGTGCGTTGTTCGTGCTGCCCGGAGCATTGCTGTTGTGGGCACTGAGCTGGCTTTATGCCGCGCAGGGCTCGGTGGCATGGGTGGCCGCGGTCTTCGCCGGGCTGAAGCCGGCCGTGACTGCGATCGTCGCCGCCGCCGTGATTCGCATCGGCCGGAAGGCGCTGAAGAGGCCGGCCATGTGGGCTGTCGCCGCTGCGGCGTTTGTCGGGATCTTTTTTCTGAACTTTCCGTTTCCCGCCATCATCGCGGTGGCAGCCTTGCTGGGGTGGTGGCTCGCGATCGGTGAGTCGACGCCAACCTCGGCGCGTGAAGATGAGTCCTCGTCGGCTGCGACTTGGAGCAGGGCGTTCAAAGTCACGGCCCTGTGCGGCGCATTCTGGTGGGCTCCTGTCCTGGTGATCGCCCTGTGGCAGGGCGGTGGCAGCGTGTGGGTGCACGAAGCGATTTTCTTCAGCAAAGCCGCCATGGTGACCTTTGGCGGAGCGTATGCGGTCCTGCCATACGTGGGGCAGGAGGCGGTGGAGACGCACGCCTGGATCGCGGCATCGCAGATGGTGGACGGACTCGCGCTCGCAGAAACGACCCCCGGGCCACTCATCCTGGTGCTGCAGTTTGTCGGTTTCCTCGGCGGATGGCAGAATCCGGGTAACCTGTCCCCGCTGGCGGCAGGCACACTCGGAGCAGCGATCACGACATGGACCACCTTTCTGCCGTGCTTCCTGTGGATCTTCGTAAGTGCGCCGCACATCGATCGGCTCGGTCGAAACCCGCTGCTGAGCGGCGCGCTCACGATGGTCACCGCCGCGGTCGTGGGGGTGGTGCTGAATCTCGCGGTCTGGTTTGGCTGGCAGGTGTTTGTGCCGAGTGCGGGGCAAGTGGATGTCTTTGCGATCGTCTGGACGGTGCTCGCATTTGCTGCCTTGCAATCCGGACGCGTGGGCATGGTCACGGTCTTGGCCGTCAGCGCGGCGGCGGGCATCGCTCGGTTGGTGCTGGCATGAACAAAAAAAGCCGGCCCGATGAGGGCCGGCTTGTAGCTCCAAAGCGACGCGCCGTGATCAACGGCGTCCGTCGAGAATCTCGTTCACCAGCGGCGTGGCGTCGTAGGCTTTGCGCAGGGCTTCGATGATGAAGGCGCTGTGCACGCTGAGGGCACGGGACTGTTTGTCGTCGTAGCCGAAGTCGGACACGAGCGACTGGATGTTGCCGTCGAAGATGATGCCGATGAACTCGCCGGCTGTGTTCACTGTCGGGCTGCCGGAGTTGCCGCCGATGATGTCACACGTGGTGACGAAGTTCGCCGGTGTCGTCAGATCGAACTTCGCCTTCTTCGCGTGCCAGTGCTCGGGCAGCTCGAACGGATCCTTGTTGCCCTGTTTCTCGCTGCGCTCGAAGAGGCCGCTGAGCTGCGTGATCGACGGCACTTGCACGCCGTTTTCCTCGTAGCCCTTCACGGGGCCGTAGCTGAGGCGAAGCGTGAACGTGGCATCGGGATACGTGCCGGTGCCCTGCACGGCGAAGCGGGCTTTGCCGATCTGCGCCTGAGCCTGCTGCTTGATCTCGTCCTGCGTCTCGACCGTTTTGCGCAGCGCACGCGCCTCGGTGTCGATCAGTCGCGCGAGTTCGATCATCGGATCTTTCGCGGCGGTCACGGCCGCAGCGCCGCCCTCGTAGAGCTTCTTGCGGAACGCGACGTCGCGGACCTGCGTGCCGTTGATGAGTTCGGCCGCGCGCATACGCGGCGATTTGCCGGCGAGAACCTGTTTCACGAGCGGATCGCCGGCCCCGAACTTCTCGGTGAAGAACGTGAGGGCATCCGAGAGCATCACAATCTCGAGATCGGCGTAGATCGGCTTGTCGGAAAACAGCTCCTGCTCGAAGGACTCGCGTCGCGCGTCGGTAAATTCCTTCAGGCGCTCGCCGTTGGGCTTGGTGCGTTCGTCGCCGGCGCGAAGCAGTTCGCGCGCGAGGCCGAACGACTCCGAGTTGAACGCGAGGCCGCTCTCGAGGAAGCGGTGACGCGTGACGATCGACGCGATCTTGCTCTGCGCCTCCGCGATGCGGTCAAACGCCGCGAGCGCTTCCGCACCGTCCTTCACATCCTTCAACTGCTTCTTGAAGGCGGCTTCGGCCGCGACCTTCGCGCCGAAAAATTCCGGGTCCTGCAGCGCCGCGAGCGCGCCATCGCGCGCCTTGCGCGTGTTTTGGATGCCGAACAATTCGTCGCGGGCGCGGCGCGCGTTCTCTGCCGAGCGACCACTCCAGGCGGTCAGCGCCACCTCGCGGCGTTTCAGCAGCTCGAGCTGAAACGGATACTGGTTGTCACGGATGTATTCCAGCTCCGGCACGGTGAGCAGGCGTCGCGTCGTGCCGGGATGGCCGGAGACAAACGCGAGTTCGCCATCCTTCGCGCCGGTCTTTGACCACTTCAGGTAGTTGGCCGGCTTCACGGGCTGGCCGTTCTCGTAGACGCGGAGGAACGCGACATCCAAGTTGTAGCGCGGGTATTCGAAATTGTCGGGATCGCCTCCGAAGAATGCGACCGACAGCTCCGGCGCGAAGACCAGACGGATGTCGGTGTATTTCTTAAATCGATACAGGTGATACGCGCCGCCCTGGTAAAGCGTCACCACATCGCTGCGGAGGCCGGTCTGGTCGAGCGATTCCTTTTCGATCTCGGCCATGATTTTGCGGCGGGCAGCCGCCGCGGCTTCGCCGGTTGCGCCGACGGGGATGGCGGCGTTGACGCGCGTGGTGACGTCTTCGATCGACTGAAGCACGTTGAGCTCGAGATCGACGCACTTGAGCTCTTCGGCGGCGGATTTAGCGACGAAGCCGTCGCGCAGGTAATTGTTCTGCTCAGACGAGAGCTTCTGGATGGCGTCGGCCGCGACGTGGTGGTTCGTCGCCACGAGACCATCGGCTGAAACAAAGGAACCGGAGCCGCCGCTGTTGAAGCGCACCGACGACTTCATGAGATGATCGAGCCACGCGTCGGTGATCTCGAAACCGTATTTCGCTTTGATCTCATCGCGCGGCGGCGCGGAAAACAGCCACATACCCTCGTCAGCTCGGGCCAGCGTCGCGGCGGCCAGGGCGGACAACCCAACAACAAGACGGCGGAGTTTCATAGGTGCGCCAACGTGTCATAAACAACTGGTTGCGCCAGTCAGAAGCGACGAGCGGCGCAATCCCGGGTCGAGCGGCAGCGAGGTGCGAGTCGAGCCGCACTTTGCCGCGACTCGGTGCGCACCGTGGCGCGACTCAGGACGGACTTGGGCGCGAGTCGGGACGGACTCTTCGGGAGCACAGAGGACTCCGAGGTATACGGGGAGGCCGGGAGGTTGGCTCCGTTCCCCGTTAATCCTGTTTACGAAATCTGCTCAAATCACCCAGCTCTGCAGAATTTTTTGGTAGTTGGCGCGCTCATAGGCGGCCGGATCGGGGCAGCGACTGTGATTCATCGCGCCGCGGAGTTCGTCGATGTCGGAATACTCGTGTTTGATCATCCACGCTTCCAGATCGTGAAGGATCGACGTGAGGATGCGCGGGCCGTGCTTTAAAAGCACCGCGACCATCTGCACTGTCGTCGCGCCGGAGAGGAGAGCCTTGATGATGTCCTCGGTGTGGTGCGCGCCTCCGCTCGAAGAGAGCGAAAGTCTCGTCTGCGGCGAAAGGATTGCGAGCCAGCGCAAGCGCAGCAGGAGCTCGCTCGAGTCGGAAAGCCGGATCATGGGCATCGCTTCCAGAGCCTCGATATCGATATCGGGTTGGTAGAACCGATTGAACAACACCACGCCGGCGGCGCCCGCTTCCTCGAGCGCGGCGACGAAGTGCGGAAGCGCGGTGAGAAAGGGCGAGAGTTTCACCGCGACCGGGATGCGGACCGAGCGCACCACGTCGCGAACGACGGTGAGCATCTGCTGCTCGACCTGCGCAGCGGAAAGCGCGGGATTGGTGACGAGTTGATAAAGGTTGAGCTCGACCGCATCGGCGCCGCAGGCCTCGCACTGGCGAGCGTAGTCGACCCAGGCTCCACAGGTGCGGCCGTTGAGCGAGGCGATCACGGGAATCGTGAGGGCGGCCTTCAGGTGCACGATCTGGCGGAGGTAGTGGTCGGGCGTGAGCTGGTAACCTTCGTAGTTGGGGAAATACGATAACCCCTCGGGGTTGGTGTCGGCGGGCTCGTCCGTGGCGCGCAGCAGGGCGCGTTGTTCCATTTCGATCTGCTCTTCGAAAAGCGAGCGCATGACGATCGCGCCGGCGCCGGCTTCCTGCAGCGGGCTCGCGGTGTGCAGATGAACCCAAAAAGGCGAAGCGCCGACGACGAGCGGATTGCGCAGGCGAAGGCCGAGGTAGGTGGTTTCGAG
>JAEYQF010000128.1 GCA_023410155.1 Verrucomicrobiota bacterium
GCCACGAAGTCCGCTCCGTCTGATCGACTCCGCCTTAGGCTTCAGGGGTCGACTCATCGTCGCTCAAAGATCCAACCCCGCGGCGATTAGCCGCGCCTCCGGTCCAACACCGGAGCCGATGAGGCGAAGGGCATCTCTAAGCGAAGCCGTTAGGCGAGCATTCGTGGTTAAAAATAAAAACCAAAACCTGCCTCTCGCCCAGGCGAAGCATTCGCGGTTGAAACTAAAAACCTAAACCCCCGATGAAAAACTCCCTCGCGCCTCTCACGTTTGCGTTCTCGCTGCTGCTTCTCGCCGCGACCGCTTTCGCCCAACCTGCCACCCGCACCCCGCCGCCACCGTCGCCCGAGGTGCATGCCGACCGCACGGTCACGTTCCGCTTCCGCGCGCCGCAGGCGCAGAAGGTCGAACTCAGCGGCCAGTTCCTCCGGAGCAATCAGCCGATGCAAAAGGACGAGTCCGGCTTGTGGTCCATCACCGTCGGCCCGGTCGAGCCCAACCTTTATCCCTACAATTTCGTGGTGGATGGCGTGGGTGTCGCCGATCCCGTCAACCCCGAGATCTTTCCCAACGAAGGTTTCAAAGCCAGCCTCGTGGACATCCCCGGCGACACGCCTGGCCTTCATCACGTGCAGGACGTCCCGCGCGGCGAGCTGACCTACGCCTTCTACGAATCGAAGACGCTCAACCGCACGCGCCCGCTCGTCATCTACACGCCGCCCGGCTACCGCGCGGGCACGGACAAGCTGCCCGTTTTCTACCTCGTGAGCGGCACCACCGACACCGAGGAAACGTGGTTCCGCGCCGGCCGCCTCAACGTCATCCTCGACAACCTCATCGCGCAGAAGAAAGCCGTGCCGATGATCGTGGTGATGCCCTACGGCAACATGCACCTCGGCATGCCGCGCCCGGATCGGCCGGAAGTCGCCGCCGCCTACCGCGTCTTCAGCGACGAGCTGGTCACCAACGTCATCCCCTACGTCGAGGCCAATTACCGCGTCGTCGCCGACCGCGAGCACCGCGCGATCGCCGGCTTCTCGCGCGGCGGCGGCCAGTCGCTGTTCACCGCGTTTCTCCACTCCGACAAATTCGCGTGGATCGGCTCCTACGCCGCCTATCTCACGCCGGAAGTGAGCCTCACGCATTTCCCGCAGCTGTTTGCGCAGCCGGATAAAACCAACGCCCAAACAAAACTCCTCTGGCTCGGCGTCGGCCGCAGCGACTTCCTGTATGAACAAGCGACGGCCTTCGACGCCTTCCTGAAAGAGCAGGGGATCGAGCACAAAACTCTGATCACCGAAGGCGGCCACACCTGGATGAACGCCCGCCACTACCTCGCGGAAACCCTCCAGCTCTTCTTCAAATGAGAGCCGCACCGTATCCCGACTCGGTCCGCACATAGGTTCGACTCCATCCGCACCTCGTCGCGACCCGGTGCGCATCCTGTCGCGACCGTGTCCGGACCTTGGCTCGACCCGGTGCAGACACAGTCCCGACCTGGTGTGCAATGAGTCCCGTCTGAGTCCGCACTCGCTCGAAGCCCGGCATTCCGCCGGGCTTTTTCTTTGCGCTCACGGGCCACACGCAAAACCGGGACATTTTCCCGAAGCCACAGCTTGGCCCGAGAGCCGTCACTTTGCAGACTGCGTTGCTTGGTTGATTTCCACTTCAACACCGGTCGCGACGCTGCGTGAGCAAACTCGCAGGGTGCGGAGAGAGAAGCCCAGCTCCCAAAAACGTTAACCCAGGCTCAATGAAGACCACCTCTACGCGTGGCTGATCTTTGACGTTAGGCGGGGAATTCTATGCTCACGAACATCTGGCAGTGGCTGACGGACAACGGAACGGCACTCGGAGTTGTGCTCGCTTTGCTTCCTATGGCTTGGGTGCCCCCGCTAGAATTCCATCCTGCGGAGGTGCAATCGCTAGATCGAAGCTTCCCGCCGAATTGAGAAGCGTCACTGTGAAGACTGCTCCGGAGAGAGAGAGGACCGGCAAAGTTAACTGGTTCTTCGTTGAGAATTCCATCGGTGACCAGTTCTTACAGACCTCTACCGGCACAGGTATTCCCGTTCTTCAGCAGTGGCAATCCGCCCTCACTGATGCCCTCGCTAGTTCGATTTTGTTCCGTGACGAGGCCCCGACGAAAGTCAGCCTCACAGTTGAAGTCCTGAAGGTCGAAATGAGTGGTTTGACAACGGTTAGTTGGGACATCGAGGCACGTTTCGGGTGTTTGATCGGTCTGATGGGGCGTCTTTATATGAGAAGGTTATAAGATCCGGACAGCCGGCTTACACTTCGGAGGCATTTGTAGGCGCCAAGCGGGCACGACTGGGGTTTGTGCGCAGCGTAACGCATAATATAGCGCTTTTCTTACAGGACATCGAAGCGGCTGGCCTAGAAATGCCGAACAATGCATCTGAGCCGATGCCGAAAGCTCGCACCTCGTCCGCAACGCAGCCGTCAGCGTCAGCTACCCTCGGCGCCCTGTAGGATCCGTGAGAATATCTAGCATATGCTCCTATTGATAATATGGTTTGTCGTCGCAATCATCTGCGCAACCGTGGGTGGAATTCTGGCCGAGGAAAGTGGCCGAGGTGCGGCCGGCTTTTGGCTCGGGCTGTTTTTCGGGTCCATCGGCATTGTCATCGCCTTACTTCTGACTGGAGTGAAAAAGGCTGATTACACGGCATTGACAGCTGCGGCTGCCGACTTGAACGCCCTCATAGCAAACCGAGGAAAGGTCGGAATCGGAATAAGCCCCAAAGATGGGCGGACCATCGCTAGCGTGACTCCGGGCTCTTCAGCTCATGAGAGTGGCATCAAAGTTGGGGATCGCGTCATCGCAATCGACCGAGCGCTCTGCGCCGGCGATTACCGGGCCGTCGTCCTTGGGTTAGTGGGCGATTCTGGCTCCCAAGTCCATGTGAGTGTGCGTCGTGGAACAGATTCGCACGACTACGTTCTTGTTCGGAGGTAATGCGCAGACCGATGGACAAACAATGGGAATACTCCACTTTGGTGGGCGAAGAGCATCTGAAGCGGAGCTGAAGTATCGGTCTATGAGAAAGAACTGATCCTAACAGCGACAAGGTGTGCTAGAGAACAGATCCGCGGAAACTAGATCGCGTCTGCAGAGTCGCGGCCGAGTGCGGCGAATGGCCGGACGGCTTGCCCGCGGGAGAAACGTCGGCGAACGGTGGGGATGCGATTGTTCGACCACCTTGACCTGCGCGTCCGCGATCTGGCGGAGGCGGATAAGTTTTACGGCGTGATTCTGCCGGCGTTGGGCTTTCCGACGCGTGATGAAGGCGAGGGCTACATCAGCTACGATGCGGTCCGCGATCATCCGAAACCCGAATGCATCAGTCTGACCGAGGATCGGAATCACGTGCCGAACCAGACGCGGATCGCCTTCTGGCGGGATAGCCGCGAAGGGGGTCGATGCGATCGGTGCGCTCCTGCAGAGCGCGGGCGCGCGCAACATCGAGGGGCCGGAGCTGTGCGCCGAATACAGTCCCGGTTACTACGCGGTTTTCTTCGAAGATCCTTGCGGCAACCGCCTCGAAGTGTGCTGCCGTAACGAGACCTGAGCGGCGGGGCGGACACTGCGCTGCGGCTGATCGTGCACCGGATTGTTGGCCGTGGCGTTCGTGAGCTTGTCGCGAAACTCGGCACGGAAATCAGGCGCTGACGCGCGGATCGGCGTTTCCGTCGATGTCGCGTCTCCCCCGCGGGGATTTATGCTCAACTCGTAACGCGCTGCTGATGATGGTGCCCGGAGAGGGTCTCGAACCCACACGCCTTTAGAGGGCGACGGATTTTGAGTCCGTTGCGTCTGCCAATTCCGCCATCCGGGCGACGGAGAGAGTCGAAGGTGGGTTTCGCGGGCTGCGTTGCAACTCGAAATCCGTGGCGGGCGCAGCCCCCGATTCTTCACTGGGAAGCGACCGAGAGTCCGTAGGTCTTGAGCGTGCGGCCGAGCACTTGTTCGTAGGCGGCGATCGCGCGGCGCTGGTCGGCGAGCGAGGCCTGGTAGTTGAGATCGGCGAAGGTCTGCTCCTCCTGGAGATTGAGAACGAGGAAGGTGCTGCTGGTGCCGGCGCGCAGTTTCTTCAGCTCTGCGTCGAGCGCCTGCTTGGCGAGGTTGTAGGCGGCGAGGTTGGCCTCGACGCGCTTGGCGGCGGTTTCGATCTGGCCGGCGGCGCGGGCGACTTCGACCGCAATGTCCTGCTCGGCACGTTGGAGATCTTCTTCGGACTGGCGCAGGCGAAGCTTGGCGGCGCGAGCGCGACCGCGACCTTCGGCAAACGTGAGCGGCACGCTTACGACGACGCCGGCGGAGTAGGAGCGGTTGTCGCGATCGGCGACTTGCTCGCGCGCCTCGCGGAAAACGGGATCGAGTCCGTTGTAGCCGTAGCTGCCGACAAAATCGACGCGCGGGAGGAGTTGGTTGCGGGCGAGGGCGCGGGAGGCGCGAAACTTCGAGACGCCGAGTCGCGCGGCCTGGTAGTCGGGCCGCTCGTTGAGGGCGGTTTGCAGATCGACGGGGCCGTCGACTACCGGGCTGGCGAGTTCGAAGGGCGTGAGCGCGATGTGCTCCGGGTTGGCGGTGAATGCAGATTCGCCAATGAGCTGGCGCAGGCGGTTGGTGGCGTCGCGGACGTTTTGCTCGGCGAGCAGGACGTTCTGATCGCGGGTGGCAGTGCGGGCGCGGGCCTGCATGACATCGCTCTCGGACATGCTGCCCACGCGGAAGCGTTTTTCGTTTTCCTCGACCAGGCCGGCGGCGAGTTCGCGCGAGCGGCGGGAGATGCGGAGCGACTCCTGGGCGTAAATGAGATCGCTGTAGGCGGTGATCACATAGGTGACGGTGTCGATGACCGTGCCCTTGAACAGCCAGTCGGCGATGCCGCGATCGGCCTTGGCGATGCGGTAGCCGGCGAGATTGGCGCCGAAGCCGAAACCGCGGAGAAGCGGCTGCGTGATGCTGATGCCGCCGAAAGTGGAGAACTGGTTGGCGTAGTTATTATAGAACCCGCGCGCATTCTGCGCCGTGCCTCCGAGGGTGTAGCTCATGCCCCAGGGCGTGTAGCCTTCGACCCCGACGGCGTAGTTGTCGCTTTGAACGAGGTCGTTGTTGAAATCATTCAGCGAGGACGGGGCACTGTCCTCCGAGTAACTCCGTCGAAACGTGAGCGCGGGATCGAAGCGGCCGAGCTCGGTGAGCACGTTGGCGCGCGCGATGGGGCGATTGTAGGCTTCGACCTTGATGACCTGGTTGCGCTCGAGCGCGAGACGGATGGCGTCGTCGAGCGTCAGTGCGGTCTCGGCTCGGAGCGGAGCGGCGATAAGGAAGGCGACGGCGGTGAGGAGAAGCGGGCGGAGGGACACGGGAAATCGGGTTGTATTCAGAATCAGGAGACGCGGACGCCGTCGGCGAGGCGGACGACGCGCGTGCCGTAGGAGGCGTTTTCTTCGGAGTGGGTCACCTGGATGATGGTGACGCCGTCCTCGCGGTTCAGTTTTTTGAAGAGCTCCATGATCTCGCGACCCTGGTCGGAGTGGAGGTTGCCGGTCGGCTCGTCGGCGAGGATCAGGGCGGGCTTGGCGATCAGCGCGCGGGCGATGCCCACGAGCTGCTGCTGTCCGCCGGAGAGCTGCGAGGGGTAGAGGTCCTTTTTGGCGACCATGTGGAAGCGGTCGAGCGCGTCGCACACGATGCTCTCGCGATCCTTCTTGGGCGTGTCGCGGTAGGAGAGGGGAATCTCGAGATTCTCGTAGACGGTGAGATCGTCGAGGAGGTGGTAGCTCTGGAAGACGAAGCCGAGGTGTTTCTTCTGCAGCTCAAAGCGCTTCTTCTTGTCGAGCTTGTGGACGGGTTCGCCGAGCAGGTCGTATTCGCCGGTCCAGGCACTGTCATGCAGGCCGAGAATGTGAAGGAGAGTGGACTTGCCCGATCCGGAGGGGCCCATGATCGAGAGGAAGTCGCCGGTGGCGACCTCGAGGTTGATGTCGCGCAGCGCGTAGAATGGGCCGCCTTTCAGCGGATAGACACGGTCGATATGGCGGAGGGAAATCATCGCGGAAGGGAATTACATGAAGAGCACCGTGGATCAGGCGGGCAGCAGTTCGGTCGGGAGGCAGCGACTCTCCGCCTGGTTCGCGACCTTGAGCGCGGCGGCCTCGTCGTCGCATTTCTCCGCCGGAGGGGGCGTGCGGGTGGGGTGTTTCTCGCCGGCGTCGGGGCCGGTCTCCGACACGCCAACCGTCAGGGCGGCTGAGAAAAAGAAGAGGGAGAGCAACTGAGCCTTCATGGTTTCTGGGGTGTTCACCGACAGTTTAGCAACGGCTGTGCCATGCGGCTGAAGGCAACAGAAGCAGCTGCACAAGAGCAGGTTAAAAAGTCGCTAGGTGTGGTTCGCCACCGCGATCGTTCGGTTCTGGAATTGAGCCATCCCATTTCCGGGACGAGGCATCATTCCGTGCGGACGGCGATGATCGGGTCCACGCGGGAGGCGCGGAGCGACGGGAGCAAACAGGCGAGTGTTCCCATGACTGCGAACATCGCGGCCACGCCCCCGTAGATCGTGGGATCGAAGGGTTCGACCGAGTAGAGCTGCGACTGGATCAAGCGCGCCGCGAACACGGCGAACACCAGTCCGACGAGGAGCCCGATTGCGACGAGCTTCATGCCGCTGCCCAAGATGAGCGTGAGCACTTGGTGGCGTTGTGCGCCGAGCGCCATGCGAATGCCGATCTCGCTCGTGCGCTGCGCGACCGCGTAACCGAGGACCGAATACAGGCCGAGCGCCGCGAGCGAGGCGGCCAGTCCCGCGAAGAGCGCGGTGAGAGAGGCGACGATGCGCTGGACACCGAGGCTTTGATTCACGGCGTTTTCCATCGTCTGGAAAAACGAGATCGGCTGGTCGCGATCGACGGTGGCCACGGCGGTGCGGAGGATGGGCTGCAACGCATCGGCCGGGCCGTCGATCCGCGCCACGACCGCCATGCCCGGGCGGCCGAGTTGGCGCACGGGGTAGTAGATCGTGTCGGGAGGCGGGGCATTGAGGCCACTGGTCTTCACGTCACCGACCACCCCGACGATTTGCACGTGGATATCCGCGTCGCGTCCGCGGAGCAGCACTTTGCCCAGCGGCGATTCGCCGGGGAAAAGCCGTTTCGCGAAGGTTTCGTTGATCACGCAGACTCCCGGCGCGCCTTCGCGATCGTCAGCATTGAACGTGCGGCCTTCGCGCAGCGGGATGCGCAGCGTGGAAAAATAATCCTCACTCACGATGCTGAGGCCGGCGAGAGGGCGCTCCGGCAGCGGCAGCACGGGTCGGCCGCTCACGCTGTAGGGTGAGATCGGCGCGAACCCGCTCAGCGGCAGCCCGATCACGGCCGCGGCGCCCTTCACCTGCGGCACCGCGCGCAGCTGCTCGATCACGCGGCTGAAAAACTCGGCCTGTTCGCCCGGGGTCGGATAGCGGTTGAGCGGCACGCCGACGAAGGCTGCGGCTGCACCCTCCCCGGAGAATCCGGCGGGAGTTTTTTGCAGGCGCAGGAAACTGAGCAGAAGCAGGCTCGAGCCGACCAGCAGCACCACGGAAAGCGCCACCTCCACGATCACCAGGCCGGCGCGGAAGCGTCCTCCGCGCGTGCCGCCGCCGCTGCTACGGGCGGTGTCCTTGAGCGTATCCGCAATCCGGTTACGCGAGGCCTGCCAGGCGGGCACGAGGCCCACGAACAGGCTGCTGGCGAGGGTGGCGAAAAATGCCATCGCGACCGCTCCCCACTCGAGCGAAAGCGTGGTGTTGGGCGGCAACTGCGAAGCCACCGCGGACTGGATCGCCGAGAGCGCCCACATCGCGAGCAGGAGCCCGAGCAACCCGGCGGCCGTCGAGAACACCACGCTCTCGACGAGGAACTGGCGCATGATCGCCGTGCGCGTGGCGCCGAGCGACTGGCGCACGGCGATCTCCTTGTGCCGGGCCGAGAGTCGGCCGAGGAACAGGCTCGCGACGTTGGCGCACGCGATCAGAAGCACGAACGCGACGGCCCCGAGCAACGTGTAAAATGTCGGTCGCAGGTTACCGACCAGTGTCTCGGTGAACGAGCGCGGTTCCGTCGTATTCTGCGCATCCAGGTGCGAGGAGAAACGCTCCGCATAGCTGCGGCTGAGTGTGGTGAGTTCACTTTGCGCCTGTTCGAGCGAGACGCCCGGCTTCAGGCGCGCGATCGGCTGCGTGTAGCTGGCGCCTCGCTGGATCTGCTCCGGTGTCAGGCCTGCGACCTCGAAGACGCGCGGCACGAAGACCTGCGATTGCGCGAAGGGGTTGCTCAGGCGCGGTGGCATGATGCCGACGACTTCCCAGGACTGGCCATTGAGCTGGATCGTGCGGCCCACGATCGCCTCGTCGCCGCCGAAGCGCGATTGCCACAGCTCGTGGCTGAGGATGCACACCGCGGCTCCATTGGGCAGATCCTCCTCCGCGGTGAAATTACGACCGCGCACCGGCGAGACGCCGAGCGTCGGGAAAAAGGTGGCGGTCACACGGAGGCCGTTGAGCTGTTCCGGTTCGCCGTTGCCTGTCAGCGTGAAGTTGTCGAACGCACTGTTGCCGATGCTGCGAAACGATTGCGCGTGCGCGCGAATCTCCTCGTAGCGCGGCCACGAGACCGCCGGCGCGTTGAAATTAAGATTCTGGTTCACCGACCAGATCGAGACGAGCGAAGCCGGCTCGGGCAGCGAGACGGGACGCACCACCAGCTGCATGAACACACTGAACAGCGCGGCGTTCGCCCCGATGCCGATCGCGATCGTCGCGACTGCGAGCAGCGTAAAGCCAGGCGTTTTCAGGAGGGAGCGGATGGCGTAGCGGAGGTCGAGCATCGTGGAAAAAAGGGGAGGGCGCCGCGGATTGCACGTGGCGTGCCTGACCTCACGAAGCCAGCGTAAACCTTCGGTTGTCAGGCGAATGGAGTTCTCTCGGGCGTGCATGGATTCCCCGCGCCGCTCCGATTATGGCACCGCGCCGTCCCAGCCATGGGACGCCTGTGTCGCGATGAAAATTCTGTGAGTTCCCGCGGCGGTTTCAAAACCGCGTAAAAGCCGAATCCGGAACGTGGATACGCACCGATGAGGATCGCGCCCGGCGTTATCGTCAGATTTCCCATTATTCACATGGGGAGTTCTCCGATGAGCCGGCCCCCACACTATGAAATCACTATACAGGTTGTTTTGGGCGGCGGTGGCTCTTTCCGCTGTCCAGCTAAGCGGAGCGGAATCGCGCTTCGTGCAATTTACGTCGTCCGCCGTGGTCGGCACGGGAGATTCGGCGCTTGTGGCCGGTTTCACCGTCGAAGGCACCAGTGCGAAGGACGTGCTCATCCGTGCCCTCGGGCCGAGCTCCAACACCGCGTCGGGTGCCGTCGTGCTCACGAAGCCCCGTCTCGAAGTCTTCAATAGCGCCGGCACGCTGGTCGCTCGCAACGACAAGTGGGACGCAGCGCTCGCTTCGGCTTTCAAGGCCGCCGGTGCATCGGCGCTCAAGAACGGCTCACTCGACGCCGCCCTCAAGCTCAAGCTCTCGCCCGGCACCTACACCGCGAAGATCACCGGTCTCAGCGGAAGCACCGCCAGCGCGCGTTTCGAGATCTATGAAGCGGCCACCGCTTCGAAGTTCTCGGGTATCTCCACTCGCGCCCGGCTCCAAAAGTCCGGAGTGACCATCGCCTCGACTTTGAAAATCAACAGCGGCGACACGCGACGCGTTCTCGTGCGTGCCTCCGGTCCGGCCCTCGCGGCCAAGGGCGTGAGCGGCGCACTCGGCGATCCTCTCCTCTCCGTCATCAACTCCGCCGGCAAGCCCATCGCCTCGAACGACAATTGGGGCAGCTTCGCCGATCAGGCCAAACTCACCGCCGCCTTGAAGAAAGCCGGCGTGACCGCGTTCGCGTCCGGCAGCAAAGACGCCGCGCTCGTCGTCGACCTCGCTCCCGGCACCTACAAGATCAACGTCAGCGGCGCCTCGAAGACTACGGGCGTCATGCTCGTGGAGACCTACGACGTCACTGGCTCGGTTGCCGCGCCGGCCCCGGTCGTGGTCGAGGCGCCCAAGCCCGCGCCCACGCCGACGGTCACTCCTTATACGACTTCGCTCCTTAGCTGGAAATCCACCGACGTGAGCACCCGCCTCGGCCCCACGTTCGCGCAGCTCAATCCCAATGCGAAGGACGACCGTCCGCTGCTCTTCACGCCCACGCAGAAGATGGCGCCCGGCTACTGGGTCCGGATCAATCCTTACGAGATCGGCGAAGGCCCGAGCTCCGACTACGATTATTGGACTGACTGCGGCCAGGTTGCCTACATCCCCGATGATCCCACCAACGATCCCGGCCTCGATCGCATCCAGACGTTCTCCCACTACAATCACGTCTGGGCCATCAGCCCGCGTCTCGACGCCTCCAACAAGCGGCCGCATCCGGATCCGCAAACCCGCCAGGCCGAATACGTGAAGCTCAACGGCGGCACGATTCCGAAGCAGCCCGTCGGCATGGTCCGTAGCTACGGCATGCAGCAGAACGAAGCCATCATCGTCTACAAGGACGGCCTGTTCGCCATCGCCGGCATGCAGACCAGCCGCGCGTCCAACGAACTCGGCTACCCCGGCTTCAAGTTCCCCGCGCACAAGGTTCCGCGTGGCGTCACCGTCACCACGAGCAACGAGTTCGCCCTCGTGACCATCTGGGACACGAAGGAAAACAAAGGTCAGCTCGCGGTCGTCGCCCTCGAGGGTAAATACCTCGCGTTCCACACCTGGCCACTCATGGGCCTGCCCAATCAAGGCAGCTGGTCCGATTTCAAGCTCCTCGGCTACGTCGACCTGCCCATCCAGAAACCCGGTGCTGTCGCCGCGGCCAGCAACGGCCTGTGGCTCGGGCCCTCTGCCACCAATAACCTCACCCTCGGCCAGGTCGACCTCTCCCTCGAGAAGAACCGCAAACTCGTTTACGACGGCGCGTGGAAAGCCCCGGTCGCGCGCAACGGCTACGCCCTCGTCACCTCCACCGACGAGAACAAGGCCGTGATCCTCGATCTCACCCCGCTCTTCAGCTACATGCGCGAGAGCTGGCTGAGCTCCACCGAGAACTACAACGCCACCGTCGCCAGCCGCGGTCCCGCCGACACGCAGTTCCCGCAGACCTTCAGCGTCCGCCCGGCCTCCATGCCGAAGGTGGTTTGGACGAAGGATTTTACCAAGCCCACCGCGGTGCTCGCCGGCCACAAGGTTGATCGCTGGTCCGTCGACCACTTCAAGGCCTACGTCGCCACGCAGGACGGCACGATCCACATCATCGACACCTCCTCACTCATGAAGCGCAATGACTGGGAGCTTCTCGGGCCCCTCGCGGTGGTCGGCACCGTCAAGGTCGGCCGCAACCCGGTCAGCATGGTGCTCGCCCGTCATGGCGAGGCCGGCCTGCCGCTGATCCCGATCGACCCCAAGACCGGCTTGCAGCGCAAGGGCGATCCCCTGAACAACATGCTCCACGTGGCCTGCCGCGGTGACCGCGTGGTGCAGTCCGTCGTCACCTGGCGTGGCACCGGCCAGGTGTATCGCACCTTCAAGGACAAACGCATGGGCGATCCCGTTGCCGTGAGCATCGCCTACCGCGGCAACATCATGACCGTCGCTGACTATGCCGGGAAGAAGATCCTCAGCTTCCGCATCGGCACGCTGAAGGACGTCCGCAACGGCAAAGTCTATCCGGTCGGCGGCGGCGCCGATGCGAAGTTCGAGTTCGCCGGCGAACTCCCGCTGCCTGGTCACCCGATCATGATCAGCTCGGCCAACCTGAATTAATATCCAGAAACTGGATACCTAGAACCCGTCACCCCTGCGCGGGCGTTCCGAAAGGAGCGCCCGCTTTTCGTTTGGGGAGCGACGAAGCGACCCGGAAGAGAAATGGCCGCGATCGCGAGCTCGAGACCGCCGACGGCACAGAAACGCGCCCGAGCCCCGTAGCCCAACCAAGGGCGAAACACGGGTCCGAATGAAACAGAAGACTCGGAGAATAAGTTCGTTAAAACGTATTCGAACCGTAATACGGTTCGAGTGTGCAGGGGCTACGTGACAGGCGCAGGCTGGAATTCGGGATTGAGTCGGCACGGGCGGGTCTCGAGCCGAGTGGGATCAGTTCGAGCCAACGCTCGCATCGGTTCGAGTCACAGCGGGGACTGCGTCGCGCCCCAGCGTGGACCGGCTCGTGCCAAGGTGCGGCGTGACTCGGAACACGTTGCGGATCGAGTCGGGACTCGTTGCGCAACGGGTCGAGACGCAGTCCGGTCACGGTCGCGTCAAGGTGCGTTTCGCTGTTTGCGGAGGGGCGTGCTTACTCGGCGCGGAGGGCGATCATGGGGTCGACGCGCGTGGCACGCAGCGCGGGAATCAACCCGGCGACGAGGCCGATCGTGGCCAGCAGCGCCGGAGCCAGCGCGAGCGTCACGGGATCGAGCGCGCTCACGCCGAAGAGTAATGATTCGACGATGCGGCTGAAGAACACATAGCCCAACATGCCGAGCGCGACGCCGACTCCGATGAGCCGCGCGGCGTCGCGGATCACCAGCGAAGCGATGTCACCGGTGGTGGCGCCGAGGGCCAGGCGCACGCCAAACTCGGTCGTGCGCTGGGCGACGGCAAAGGCAAGCACGCCATACACGCCGAGCGCGGCGAGCAGGATGGCCACGCTGCTGAACGAGGAGAGCAACAGCATCGGGGCGCGACGCGTTTGAGCGACTTCGTCCATGCGCTGCGGCATGGTCTTCACGTCGAAGATCGGCTGTTCGGGATCGACCTGGCGGACGGCGGCGCGAAGAGAGGCGGTGAGTGCGGTGGGGTCGCCTTCGGAACGAACGACCAGCGTCACTCCCGTCGAGGGAGTTTGCGCGAGCGGGAAGTAGAGCGTCTCCTTGGTCACGTTTTCCTCGAGCGTTTGCATCTTGATCGGCGCGACCACGCCGACGATGGTCGCGAGCGCGTCGGCATTGTTGAAGCCCAGGTCGCGGCTGATGTGGCGGCCGATCGGGTCCTCACCGGGCCAGTAGCGGTTGGCGAGCAGTTGATCGATCACCACGACTTTCGGCGACGAGGCTGTATCCGATTCCTGGATCCAGCGACCACGCATCAAGCGGAGGCCGATGGCTTCGAGATAACCGGCATCGACGGCGCGGATGTTGGCGTGCGGCGCGGGCGAACCTTCGGGCAGAATAATTTCCGGACTGGAGTAGGTGCCCGAGCTGTTGTTGCCGGTGAACGGGAGAATCGTCGTGAAGCCGGCGGCTTTTACTCCGGGCAATGCGCGCACGGTCGAGAGCAGTGCGGATTGGAAACCCACGATCTTGTCCGGGTGATCGTATTTTGCGTCGGGCAGCGACATGCGCGCCGTGAGCACCTGCTCGGCGTTGAACCCTGGATTTTGCTCCTGCAAGCGCTGGAAACTTTTCATGAGCAGACCCGCGGTCGAGAGCAGCATGACGGCGAGCGCGATCTCGGCGACGACGAGCGCGCTGCGCAGCATCTGCGTGCGGCGTCCGGCGGTGCCGCGCGAGCCCGCCTCCTTGAGCGCGGCGGCGGCATCGCTCTTGGCCGCGGACCAGGCGGGCAGGGCCCCGAAGACGAGCCCGCACGCGAGCGCGCTGAGGAGCGTCAGGGCGAAGACAGTGACGTCCAACTCGATCGCGAAGGCGCGCGGCAGATTGGACATGAGCGACGAGCCCAGAAGATCCACGCCCCAGAGTCCGACCAGAAGGCCAAGCACCCCGCCGGCGGAGAAGAGTAACAAACTTTCGGATACAAGCAGCCGGACCAATCGCGCGCGACCGGCGCCGAGCGCGGCGCGAATGGCGAGTTCGCGTTCGCGTCCCACCGCGCGGGCGAGGAGGAGACTGGAGACGTTGGCGCAGCCGATCAGGAGCGCGGCGGCGACGCCGCCCTGAATGAGCCAGAGCATGCCGCGGACCTCGCCGACGTTCTGTTCGAGGAAGCCGCCGATGCGACCACCGAAGCCAGCGGAGTTCCAGAAAGCGGCCTGCCCGGGCAGTCGCTGCGCGTTGCGCGCCTGGATGAGATCGAGTTCGCGCTGGATCGACTCGGGGGCGACGCCGGGCTTGAGCCGCGCGATCATGCTCGAGAACTCGGTGCCGCGCTCGTTGTCGCTGCGTTGCGCGTCGGTGAAGACGAAGGGCACCCAGAGCTGCACGCGCGGAGTCGGGAAATAAAACGAGGAGGGCATCACGCCGACGACGACGTGTGGTTCGCCGTTGAGCCGGATGGTGCGGCCCACGACATCGGCCTCGGCGCCGAAGCGATTCGTCCAAAGCCCGTGGCTGAGCACGACCGTTTTAGTGGCACCGAGGATCGCATCGTCCTGCGTGAGCACGCGCCCGAGCGCGGCTCCCGTTTGCAAGGTGCTGAAGATCGACGGGCTCGCGACAAGGCCGACGACGCGCTCGGGCTCGGTGCCTTCGGTCAGATTGAAACTCTGGCTGTTGTAGATCGCTGCGTCGGCAAATCCCTCGACCTGCGTGCTGCGGTCGAGGAAATCGGGAATCGAGATGCCGGCATTCTCGAGTCCGGCGAGCGGGTAGGTGTTGTAGCAATAAACCAGGCGCTCGGAGCCTGGCCACGGGTAAGGTTTGAGGAGAACCGAGTGGATGACCGAGAAGATCGCGCTGTTGGCGCCGATGCAGAGGGCCAGCGTGACGATCGCGATGAGGCTGAAAGCCGGAGCGCGGAGAAGGGCGCGAAGTGCGTAGCGGAAATCGGAAAGCATGGTGGGATCCTGGGCTCGGGTCGGGTGGTGGGTGCGGGAGGTCAGACCTGGTCGGATAACCCCGCGCGTCGGAGAAGTTTCTAGTTAGATCAAGGAATTTGCCGCTGGGTCGGGTGCGACCCGCGGAGTGAGAATCAGAGGACGCGTCGCACGCCGGGAATCGCGCGTAGCAACGCTCGGGCCGCGAAGCTGTGGGCAGACGCGACCGCGGCGACGAGGAGGAATTTCGGCAGCGGCGGCAGTGTCCACGAACGCGCGAAGACGCTGCAGGCGACGAGCACCGGTGCGTGCAGGACGAAGGCGCCGTAAGCGTTGGCCGCGAGCCAGGAGGTGAGCGGTGTGGGGCGGTTCAGAACGTTGCGCGCGAAGCACAGTAGCCCGAGGATCACGCCCCACGCGACCAGAGGATCCCACAGCGCGTAGTTGAGCGCGTTGAGATTCCATCCTCCTTCGAATGCGCCCCGGCCCTGACGGAACAGCAACACGAGCGGCAAAGTCAGCAGCGCGAGTGCAGAAACGATGAGCCAGGGTTGGATCTCGCGACGCGTAACCGTCTCGAGCAGCCGCGCGCGGCTGACGGCGCAGCCGGCGGCGAACAGGAAGATGTAGCAGGGGAAATAGCCGAGCTGCAGCGAAAGCACGGTCTGGCCGACGGGAATCCAGAGCCGAACGACGAAAGAGATCATTCCGAGCGTGAGCGCGAAAAACGCGAGCCTACCGAAGCCCGGCAGCGCCTTCGCTTCGCCTGCTCCCGGCCGCGCGAATGCCCGCCAGCCCACGTAGGCGAGCGCGAACAGGAGCAGCGCCTCGGCAAACCACAGGGGGCCGGGGCCCCATTCGCGCAAGCTGATCATGTGCCACCATCCGTTCCAGAACGGGTGTCCTTCGCTCGTGCGAGCGAGTGCGATGGTCAGCGGATTGAGCAGGAAAAAGAAGACGAGCAGCGGGATCCCGAGCCGGACGAGACGTTCGCCGAGAAAGCGCGCGGGCCCTTTTCGATCGTAGGCTCCCGGGGTGTAGTAGCCGGCCAGGAGGAAGAAGAACCCCATGAAATACGACTGATTGACCGCGTTGAACATCAGGAGCACGAGGCTCGATGCATTCGGTTGCTCGCGCCAATACCAGCCGCCCGATCCGCCATACGTGATCGCCGCGTGATGGAGGATCACGAGGATCGTGAGGACAATTCTCACGTGATCGATCGCGGCATTGCGTGCGCGGGTGAGCGGCGCTGCGGCCGACCCGGGCGGGACTGCGGGGCGGGAGGTCGAGAGGGAGCCAGCGGGCATGTTGCAACGGAGAAAGCTCATTCCGCGCGCAAGGCGACCAGCGGGTCGACCTTGGTCGCGCGGCGTGCGGGCGCCCAGCACGCAACGAGCGCGACTGCGAGTAACAGGGCGGCGGTGCCGGCGATGCCGAGGGGATCGAACGTCGCGAGGCGCGGCATGAACGAAGCAAGGAATCGTCCCAGCGCCCACGAGCCCGCGAGGCCGAACGCCATACCGATGGCGGTGAGCTTGATCCCGCGGAAGAGCACGTCGGCAAGGAT
Source organism: Verrucomicrobiota bacterium (assembly GCA_023410155.1). Lineage (GTDB taxonomy): Bacteria > Verrucomicrobiota > Verrucomicrobiia > Opitutales > Opitutaceae > Opitutus. Next base: position 16,388 of record JAEYQF010000128.1, read on the forward strand.
GTCGCGCGCCGTGGCGCCGAGAGCGAGTCGGATGCCGAACTCACCGGTGCGCTGAGCGACGAGGTTGGAGATCACGCCATAAATCCCGACCGCCGCGAGCACGAGGCCCAGCGCGGCGAATCCGGCCAGCAGCTGTCCGATCACGATCAGATTGTGCTGCGTGCGGTGGATAAACTGCTGCACCGTGCCGACCTGGTCGACCGCGAGATCGGCGTCGAGCTCAGAGACGGCGCGCCGGAGCGAGTCAGCGAGCGTGGCGGGCTGGCTGCTGCGCAAGGCGATGTTCACGAACGACCATGGCTCCTGCACCAGGGGACGATAGAATTGCAGCGACGAGGCCGGATCGGTGATGTTGGCCGCCATCTCGACGTGGCCGACTACGCCGATGACTTCGCGCCACACGGTCACGTTATTCTCGATCACGCCGAGGCGTTTGCCGACGGGGTTCTCGCCGGGCCAGATCCGGCGTGCGAGCGCTTCGTTGACCAGCACCTGCTGGGGACTGTCGGGCTTTACGTCGGCGGGGAAGTTTCGGCCCTGCAGCAGGGGGATGCCGAGCGTGGCGAAGAAGTCCGGCGTCACCAATGACCCTGAAGCGATCGGGTTGTCTCCCGAGTTCGCTCCGGAATCATCGCGGAACACCGGGCTCGAGGACTGAAAATTGAACAACGGGAGGCTGTTCGCGAGCGCGACGTGTTCGACACCGGGGAGCGTGGCGAGCTTGTCCTCGAGCCGGCGATAAAACGCCACGCGCTTGTCCCCATTGTCGAATCGGTCTTCCGGGAGCGGGAGAAATCCCACCAGCAGCCGGTTCGTATCCCAGCCGGGATGCCGGAGGAGCAACCGATCGAATCCCCGGTTCATGATCGCTGCGCCTGAGAGCAGCACGAGAGCGAGCGCGACTTCGCCGATGATCAGCGCCTGCCGCATGGCGTGATGGCCGCGCCCGGTGGTCGATCCCCGCGCTTGGGCTTTCAACGTGGAGTTCACGTCGGTGCGCGCGGCGAACATCGCGGGCACCACTCCGAAAAGAAAACCAGTGAGGAGAGCCACGACCAGCGTCCCGAGCAGGACACCGGTATCGAGTTCGATCGAGAGACCACCTGCGCCATCGATCTGAATACTGCGCTCGAGTGCGCTGTTGATCCAGAGGGCGACGATCAGGCCAAGCACGGCGCCACCGGCCGAAAGGACGAGGCACTCGGTGAGCTGCTGGGCAATGAGACGGCCCCGTGTTGCGCCCAGCGCGGCGCGGATGGCGAACTCGCGGGCCGACGCCGTGGCGCGAGCGAGCTGAAGGTTGGCGAGGTTGGCGCAGCAGATCAGCAGCACGAAACCGGAGAGCCCCAGCAACATCCACGAGATGTTGCGCCCGACGCTGTCCATCACGGTTTCGTGCAGCGGGACCGCTCGATAGCGCATGCCCGGATACTCCTGCGGAAACGCTTGCTCCTGCTCAGCCGCGACGGCGGCCAACGGCAGGGCGGCGGCTTCGATGGATACCCCGGACTTCAGCCGGCCGATGAGGGAGAAGGCTCGATATCCGCGGTAGAGCGTCTGGTCTTTCGTGAAGTTGAGCGGGCGGATGACGGCGACATTTCCCCAGAGCATCTTGTAGTCGAAACGGGCGGGCATGACACCGATGATGGTGACGCTCTCTCCATCCAGGCGGATCGTGCGGCCCACGATGGAGCGGTCGCCGCCGAACCGGGCCAGCCAGAAGGACTCGGTGAGCAACACGACCTGGTTTCGCCCCGGCTCGAATTCCTCCGGTGCAAACGCGCGCCCGATGGCCGGTTGAATTCGAAACGTCTCCATCATGTCGCCTGAGAACGTGAGCGCGCGCACGCGCTCGGGCGTCTGGCCCGGTTCGGCCAGCGCGTAGAAGGTGTAGCCCAGCGTGGTCAGGGTCTCGAAGCCGCTCGCTTGCGGGCGAATCTCCCGGATCTCCTGCTCGGAAAAAACGCGCGTCTCACCGGCCCGGGTGCCGGCCTGGAGCATCGCGATACGGTCGGGTTCCGGATACGGCGCGGCGCGAAACAGCAGGGTGTCGACGACGCTGAACATCGACGTGTTCACACCGATGCCCAGGGCCAGCGTGGCCAGGGCGATCGCCGTGTAGCCGGGCGTCCGCGCGAGGGAACGGAAAGCGTAGCGCAGGGAGTTCATGGCGGGTGGGAGGTGAGGTGGGCGTGGCGCCGCCGGGCTACTCCGCGCGCAGCGCGATGACCGGGTCTACTTTCGCGGCGCGACGGGCGGGCAACCAGCACGCCACGAGTCCGACGATGATCAGGACCGCGACGACCATCGCGTTGAGCGGCCAGTTGGGACCGGTGCTGTTGTTGATGATCGCCTGCAACGCGAAACCCAGCGCGAGTGATCCGAGCAGGCCGATGCCGGTGCCGAGCAACGCCATTTTGAAACCGGAGAGGAGCACCATGCGCACGACATCGCGCGGCTGGGCGCCGAGCGCCACGCGCACACCGATCTCCGGCGTGCGACGCACGACTGTGCGCGCCATCACGCCGTAGATGCCGATCGCCGCGAGGAAGAGGCCCAGCAACGCGAACGCCGTGAGCACCGTGGTGAGCATCGACATGCCGCCGGTGACGATGCGCAGTGCGTCCTTGATCGTGCCGAGTTGTTGCGGAGCGAGTTCCGAGTCCAGCGCGAGGATGGTCTGGCGCAGCGGCTCCACGAGGCGACCCGGATTGTCGGAGCGAAGCGCCACGGTCACGTAGTTCCAGGTCTCCTGCGCGAGCGGCACCATCACGAGAAACTTTGTATCCACCGGCATGGCGCCGAGCGCGTAGCTCGTGTCGGGCACGACGCCGACGACCTCCAGCCAGTTGGGATTGCGCGGATCGGGATTACCGATGCGCCGGCCGATCGGATCTTCGTTGGGGAAGAGAGTCTGCGCGAGCGAGGCGTTGATGATCGCCACGCGCACGCTCTTGGCGTCGTCGGCCGGAGTGAAATTGCGCCCCGCCTGCAGCTTCACGCCGAGCGTGGAGAGATACGAAGGCATCACGCCGTTGATGTAAGCGATCGGCTCACGGCCGGCGGCAGGGGCCTCGCGCCCTTCGGCGATCATCGAGCGCGTGGTCAGATATCGGAAGACCGGCAACGTCCACGCGATCGTGACGTCCTCGACGCCTGGCAACGTGCGCAGACGTTCGTCGAGCTGCGTGTAGAACGCATACGTTTGCTCCGTCGAGGCGTAGCGCGCCGAGGGAAGATTGAGAATGCTCTGCGTGATCTTCTGTTGCTCCCAGCCCGCATCGGTGGAGGTGAAGCTGTCCACGCCATGGATGAAGCCCGCGGCGCCGGAGAGAAGAATCAACGCATTCGCGAACTGGCTCACAATCAGGCTCTGTTGCAGGCGGCTCTGCGCCGGATCGCCGGTGCGGCCGCGTCCGCTGCTCTTCAGCGCGTCGTTCACCTTCACGCGGCTCACGCGCCACGCGGGCACCAGACCGAAGATCAAGCCCGTGAAAAGCGACACGCCCATCGCAAAGATCATCACGCGCCAATCCATCTCGAGCGTGAGCCGGAAAAGTCCATGGGCGGAGAGCCGGCTCGAAACCCAGTCGTTGGTCCACGCCGCCACGAGGACGCCGAGCGCGCCGCCCGCGAGAGCCAGCAGCAGGCTCTCGATCATGACCGGTTTCAACAGCTTCGCATGCGAGGCGCCGAGTGCCGCGCGGACCGCGAACTCATGCGATCGCGCCGAAGCGCGGGCGAGTTGGAGATTGGCGAGATTCGCACACGCGATCAGCAGCACGAAGCCCGACAGCGCGACCATCATCCACGAGACTGCCTGCGAACCCGGGTTGCGCGCGATCGACGTTAGCGTGGCGGCGCGCAGGCCGTCCTCGCTCCGCTCTTTCGGCCTCAGCTCGGCGAGGTTGCGGGCGATGGTGGCGAGTCATGCGTTGAATTCCTGCAACGTGAGCTCCGCCGGCCGGCGCGCGATGAAGGCGATCTCCGTCTCGTCCGTGCGCGCCTTTTCCTCGTTGGTGAAGCCCATCGGGAAAAGCGCATCCGTCGGACCCCACAGGAACACCGACGAGAAATCGCGCGGCATCACGCCGATGACCGTCGTTGGCTGGCCGTCGATTCGCACCGATTGTCCGATGATCGCCGGATCACCGCCGAAATGCGCCTGCCAGGTATCGTAGCCGAGGACGACGACCTGGCTGCCGGGAGTGTCTTCCTCGGACGTGAACCAACGCCCGAGTTCCGGCCTGAGGCCGAGCGTGGGCAGGAATGACGACGTCACGCGCAGCCCGTTCAAATTCGCCGGGCTGCGGCCCTCAGGGTTCAGCGTGTAGCCCCATTGGCGAAACGCGCCGAGCTGCGCCACCCCGTCCATCTCGCGCGACAACTCCGAGTAGTCCTGCACCGAGTGTCCGGCGGTCGGACTCTGCGGATTCGTGCGATAGACGCGCACGAGTTGCTCGCTGTCGGGATAGGGGAGCGGCTTCAGAATCAGCAGATTCATCAAGCTGAACATCGAGGTGTTCAGGCCGATGCCGAGGGCGAGGGCCACGAGGCAAACGACCGTGAAGCCGGGCGTCTTGAGCAATTGGCGAATCGCGAATTTCATGGGGATGTCCGACATTTTGCAGCGCCCGTGCCAACGGCGCAGAGGTTTCGCAACATGTTAAAAAAGAAGGTGATAAACTTCAAACGTGAGGATCGGTGCTGCTTCACGTGTTGAAAATGGAACCCCGCTTTCCCGCGAATGGGATGCGTTCTTGGACGAGCCCTGGTCTGCACCGCCTCGAGCCTACGTGCGGACACGGTCGCGCCGCTGTGCGTCCCGAGTCGGGACACGGTTCGGCTCGAGTCGGGACCGAGTGCGGCTCGACTCATGTCCCACTCCGGATCGAGTCGCGCCGGGAAGCGGGTTATTCCGCGCGGAGGGCGATCATCGGATCGACCTTGGTCGCGCGGCGCGCAGGCACGAGCATCGCGAGCAGGGAGACGGTCGTGAGCAGCAGGGCGACGGCGAGGTAAGTGACCGGATCGCGTGGATCGACGTTGAACAACGTATTCGCGATGCCATCGCGGGCGATCACCGCAATCGCGAGTGCGAGTCCAAGACCGAGCGCCAGGCCCACGGCGAGTTGGCGCGCGCCCTGGCGGATCACCATCTGGAGGATGCGGCCATGGTCGGCGCCAAGCGCCATGCGGATACCGAACTCCTGGGTGCGTTGATTCACGGAGAAACTCATCACGCCGTAGAGCCCGACGGCGGCCAGCACCATGGCGACGGCGCCGAAGATCGTGAACATGACGGCCACGATGCGGTTCTGACCGATGAAGGTGTCCTGATTGTCGCGGGGCGTGCCGATGAAGTAGAGCGGGAGGTTGGGGTCGACCTTGTTCACCTCGCGCCGGAGCGTGTTGGCGAAGAGAGCGGGCGTCGTGCCTCGCGGGCGCACCACGATGGTGGAAAACTGCGGGGCAGCGGGTTCGGCCGCTGGACCGATGGCGGTGGAGTAGAAGGGCAGATAGAAACCCTCCTCCTCGACATTCGGGTTGTTGAAGGGCCCGAGCATGCGGGAGTGCGCCACGACGCCCACGATCGTGCGCCACGGCCCGAAGAGCGTGCCGTTATTTGCCGCAGTGCGGAAACGGCGCCCCACCGCGCTGCCGTCCGGAAAATACTTTTGCGCAAACTTCGCGGTGACGATCGCGACGGGCTGCTTGAGGTCGTTTTCCTCGTGCGTGAAGTCGCGGCCTTCGCGGAGCTTGAGGCCGAGGGTGGCGAAGAATCCGTCGCTTACGTTTTCGAAGTTCACGTTCGGCCGGTCGGTGTCCGTGGCGTAGCTGCGACCGTCGATTTCGATGCGAGTGACGCCCGCGAACGTCATCCGGAAGCGGTTCGTGAGGGCAGCGTATTCGATTTCGGGAGACGCACGAAGCTGTAGGAGCAATCGATCGAGGAAGTGCTGGCGCGCGGCGGAGTCGGGATAGTCGCCGTCCATGAGTCCCATGCGCGCGGTCGTGAGGGAGTCGGTGTCGTAGCCGTAGTCGATGTCCTGCTGGCGCACGATGGACTGGAGCTGCAGCAGCGAGGCGATGAGCACGACACTGGTGAGCAGGATCTGCAGCACCACCAGGCCGCGGGTGACGAGGCCGACCGAGCGCGAGGTGTTGCCGCGACCGGATTCCTTGAGCACGGCCGCGGGACTGGATTTCGAGGCGAGCCACGCGGGCAGCACGCCAGAGACCACCGCCGATGCGACCGTGACGAAGACGACAAAGGCGAGCACGGATCCATCGATCTCGAACGAGATATAGGCCGGAACCGGATTCGGTAGATTGCGCACGGTGGCGAGGAGGTAGTCCGTGCTCCAATACGCGCCGAGCACGCCCACGACCGCACCGAGTGTGGCGACGAGCAGACTCTCGGTGAGCATCTGGCGGATGAGCCGACTGCGCGTCGCCCCGAGCGAGGAGCGGATGGCCAGCTCCTTCGCGCGCAGGGTGGCGCGTGCGAACTGCATGTTCATCACATTGGCGCAGGCGAGCAGCAGCACGGCCACGCAGACGCCGAGCATCGAGAGGAGAATGCCCTGGAGCGGACGCGGGGTAAACGTGCGGATGAGCGGCTCGACGAGGCCGACATTGAACGGCTTGTTTGAATCGGGAAACTCGTCGGCGAGGCGTTGCGCCATCGCGCTGACCTCGAGATTGGCCTGCTCGAGCGCCACGTCTGGTTTGATCAATGCGAGCACCGCCGGAGCGTTGCCCTGCGCGTTGGGCGCGGTGCGCGGTTGCGGGACGAATTCGTTGAACAGCGGGATCCACAGCTCCTCGTTTTGGGGGAACGCGAAACGAGGCGGCATGACGCCGATGATGGTGGCGGGTTTGCCGTTCAGGCGGATCGAGGTGCCGACGACGTTGGGATTACCAGCGAAGTCGCGCTGCCACATCGCATGGCCGATGATGGCGACCTTCTCGGCGCCTGGCTGGTTGTCTTCCGCCGTGAAATCGCGACCGAGAATCGGCGCCACGCCGATGATCTTCATGAAATGCTCCGTCACATATGCTCCCGTGTGCCGGCGCGGCTGACCGTTATAAGTGAGATTGACCGTGGACCCGTTGATGAACGCCGCCGTGTGCTCGAACGACTGCTGGTGGGCGGCGAGTTCCTGGTAATCCAGCGCGAAGATCTGGCTGGCGACGCCGAAGAAATTTGTCTGCGACGGGTCGATGAACTGCACGCTCACCATCCGATCGGCGTTGGGGAACGAGAAGCCGCGCAACATCACACCATTGACGACGCTGAACATCGTCGTGACGGCGCAAATGCCGAGGGCGAGCACGGTGACGGCGAGCGAGCAGAAGCCGCGCTCTTTGAGGAGCACGCGAAGACCGATCCGAAGATCCTGCAGAAATGTCTCGATGAACATGGCGGAACGCGAACGGAAGAAACGTGTGGTGCGCTGCGCGCCTGTGGGGAACGCAGCGCCGCGCAGTTCGCACACCATGTGCCAACGTTCAGCGCGGTTTGTAACACGCCGAGGACGAACGGAATATAACTATCGCGGGAAACGGCCGCTTCCGCGCTTGTTTGAAAATGGAACGCGGCTTTCCCGCGAATGGGATGCCAACACACCACGGGATCCCACCACAAAACGGGATCTTCCCACCCAACGAGATCCTCCGACCCAAGGGGATCCTCCCGCCCAACGGGATCCCACCACGCGATCGTTCACCGCCGCCCGGCAAAGAGAACTCTTCGCCCGCCCAACCCGCCAGCGCAGCGCAACTACAAAGTCATATATTATATGACAATGTGTTTGGCGCGAATGCGGATTCGGACGAGCCGGGGCGTTGCGCGGACTGAGTCGCGCCCAGGTGCGGACCGGGTCCCGCCCACGTGCGGACTGAGTTGCGCCCACGTGTGGACTGAGTCGCGCCGAGGTGCGGACTGAGTGGCGCCGAGGTGTGGACTGGGTGGCGCCAAAGTCTGGACCCGGTGGCGCCAAAGTCTGGACCCGGTGGCGCCAAAGTGTGGACCGGGTGGGGACCGGGTGCGGATTGGGCGCGGAGGCGACGCGAATCGGGTCGTAACGAGGTCAGGACTGACTCGAGCGCGTGTGCGGGTCGACTCGTGCCGCCGTCAGAGAATGGCGCGGGCGAGGCTGTTTCGTTCTGACTTTTTGGACGCGCTACTCGGCGCGGAGGGCGATCATCGGATCGACCTTGGTCGCGCGCCGCGCAGGCACCCAGCAGGCGAGCAGTGCGGTGAGGAAGAGCGTGGCGGCCACGGCCACGAGGGCGAGCCAGTCGAGATTTGCGACGCGCGGCATGAGCGAAGAGAGAAAACGCGCGAGGGCGAAGGCGCCGACGAGTCCGACCGCGACGCCGATCGCGCAGAGGACGAGTCCGTGCTGGAGGACGAGATGGAGAATGGTCGACGGCTGGGCGCCGAGCGCGAGGCGGATGCCAAACTCGCTGGTGCGTTGTGCAACCAGATTGGAGATCACGCCGTAGAGGCCGATGGCGGCGAGAACGAGCCCGAGCAGAGCGAACCCGGAGAGCGTTTTGCCGGCGAGGCGCAGGTTGTGTTGTTGCTGGTCGACGAGTTGGTGGACGGTGGCAGCGTAAGCGGCGGCGAGGTCCGGATCGACGTCGGAGACCGCGCGGCGAAGCGCCTCGACCTGCGACTCCGGAACGGAGCTGCGCAGGATTGCGAAAATAAATCCCCAAGGTTCCTGGGCGACAGGTTTGTAGAGCTGGTAAGGCGTGGAAGGATCCCGGGTGTTGGCGGCGACATCGACATCGCGCACGACGCCGATGACTTCCGCCCAGTAGGGTTTGCCGCTGTCCATGGTCGCGACTCGCTTGCCGACGGCGCTACCGTTGGGGAATAGCCGGCGGGCGAGCGATTCGTTGATCACCACCACTTGGGGATCGTTGGTCTTGATATCGGGCGCGAAGATGCGGCCTTCGAGCAGCGGGATGCCCATCGTGGTGAAGTAGTCCGACGTGACCATCACGGTGAACGTGGCGGGGAGATTGGGATCGCCTTGCGCCTGGCCGTCGGTGAACACCTGCCGGTCGGCGTTGTAGGAAAAGATCGGGAGCGAGGTGGCGAGCGCGGCGTTTTCCACGCCGGGGATGCGCCGGAAGCGCTCCTCGAGGCGGCGAAAGAGTTGGATGCGCTGCTCGTCCGTCTGATAGTCGGCGCGTGTTTGCGGGATCGGCAGTGCGGCCACGACGATGCGATCGGTGTCCCAACCGGTGCGGCGATCGAGGAGATTGGAAAAACCGCGCTGGAGAATGGCGGCGCCGCCGAGAAGGACCAGGGCAAGAGCCACCTCGCCGATGATGAGGAACTGACGAATGCGGTGATGCCCGCGTCCGGCGGTGGAGCCGCGAGCCTGGGACTTCAGGGCGGCGTTGACGTCGGTGCGCGAGGCGAACCACGCCGGAGCGATGCCGAAGATAATCCCGGTGAGGAGTGAGACCGCGAAGGTGATCGCGAGGACCTTCGCGTCGAGCGAGAGATCCAGGCTGCCGGTGGAGCCAGCGAGCAGGAAATTCCGGTCGATGACGCGATTAAGCGCGACCGCGAGGCCCAGGCCGAGAATCCCGCCGCCCAAGGCCAAGAGGATCGATTCGAGAAGTTGCTGGCGAACGAGGCGGGCGCGGGAAGCACCGAGCGCGGCGCGGATGGCGAGCTCACGGAGATTCGTGGTGGCGCGCGCGAGTTGGAGATTGGCGAGATTGGCGCAGGCGATGAGCAGGACGAACGCTGCGAGCCCGAGGAGCAGCCAGGAGATCCGGCGACCGAGACTGTCCATCAGCGTCTCGTGGAGCGGGACTGCGCGGTATCGGATTCCTGAATACGATTCGGGAAAGAGCTTCTCCTGCTGGGCTGCGACGGGCGTGAGCTCGGCGGCCACTTGCGCCGGGTTGGTGAGCACGGGGAGCCGGCCGATCAGGCTGAACATACGGTAGTCGCGCCACTCCATCTGTTCTTTGGTGAAGTTGAGCGGGCGCCAGAAGGCGGTGCCGCCCCACAGCATGCGGTAGTCGAAGGCCGGAGGCATGACGCCGACGATGGTGACCGGTTGGCCGTCGAGCCGCATGGTGCGGCCGATCACGTCGTGGGCGCCGCCAAACCGAAGCTGCCAGAACCCGTGGCTGAGGAGGACGACCTGGTCTCGACCAGGCTGATGTTCCTCGGGGGAGAAGGTGCGACCGATCAACGGAGCGACACCGAACGTCTGGAAAAAGTCCTCGGAAACGAGCGTGCCCTGAAGGCGATCGGCGGGCTGGCCGGGCTCAGAGATGGTGTATTGGGTGTGCGCGAGCGTCGTCAGGGCCGGGAAGGCGGCGAGTTGCTCGCGGATCTCGCGAAGTTCCGCGTAGGAGTAGGGCCGCGATTCGGCGGTGCGCGTGGACGCGACGACTTCGAAGAGCCGGGCGGAGTCGGGGAACGGAGCGCTGCGGAAGAGAAGCGCGTCGATCACACTGAACATCGACGTGTTGACCCCGATGCCGAGCGCGAGCGTGAGCAGCGCGATGGCCGTGTAGCCGGGGGATTTGAGGAGGGAACGAGCGGCTTGGCGGAGAGGGGTAAGCATGACGAGCGTTCGCAAAAAACTCTCTCCGCTCGACGCGGGGAGAGCGAGAACGATGCACGACAATTTGCGCCGCTACTCGGAACGCAGCGCGACCGTCGGATCGATCTCCGTCGCGCGACGCGCCGGCAAGTAACACGCGATCAGCATGGCGAGCGAAAGGACGAGCAAGTTGACGGCGAGCAGCCAGAGGCCGGGAAACTCGATCGCGGGCATCGCTGAACCGAGAAGTCGATTGAGCGCGTAGAAAGCGGGAATTCCGAAGCAGATGCCGATGACGAGGAGCTTCGCGCCGCCGCCGACGACCATGCGGAGAATATCGCCGCGTTGTGCGCCGAGTGCCATGCGCACGCCGATGTCACGCGTGCGCTGCACGGTGAGCTGGGACATGACCCCGAACAAACCGATGCCGGCAATCAACAGTCCCATGGCCGCGGAGATGCCGAGGTTGAAGATGACAAGGTTCAGGTTGGAGAGATTGCGATCCAGGGTGGCGCGGGCGTTGCCGGCGCCGGCGAGCGGGAGGTCGGGATCGAGCGAAGCGATCGCGTCGCGCACGCTGCGCGTGAGTGCTTCGGGCGCGAGTGACGAGCGGAGGACCACGCTAAAGTAGCGCTGCGGCGCCTGCAGATGCGGGCGGAAGAGTTGCAACGACGTCTCGGGGATTTCGAAGCGGCCGAGCATCTTCACGTCGGAAACGACGCCGACGATCTCGAGCCATTTCTCGTCGTCGCCGAGCCGCACGCGTTTGCCGATGGCGCTCTCGCCGGGCCAGAAACGGCGGGCGAAGGATTCGTTGATCACGGCGACGAGCGGAGCGTTTTCATCGTCGCTCGCGGTGAAGACGCGACCGGCCTTCACATTGATGCGAAGCGCGGCAAAATAATCGGCGCTGACATTGCCGGTCTGGGCGAGCGGTTCGCGTCCGCGTTCGACGGGCGGTTGGCCATCGATGTGGAGCGGGAGCGTGCCTGCTCCCAGGTAAAAGAGCGGGAGATCGCCGCAGATGACCGCGTGTTCGACGCCGGGCAGAGCGGAAAGTCTGGCGAGCAGTTCGCGTTGGAAGGGGCGGTTCTTCGCTTCGTCGTTGTATTGATGATACGGCAGCGCGAGATAGCCGGAGAAGAGGCCGTCGATCTCCCAATCGACCTGACGGTTGAGGAATGTTTTCGCGCCGATGCCGAAGGAAGAGGCGACGCCCACGAGCGCGAGGGCCAGGGCGAGTTCGGCGACGATGAGGATATTCTTGAGCCGGTTGTGGGAACGTCCGGCGGTGGAGCCGCGAGAACCTTCCTTCAAGGATTCGGCGGCGGGCGAACGCGAAGCGAGCCAGGCCGGTGCGAGACCGAAGGCGATGCCGCTGAGAATCGAGGCGAACGCGGCGAAGGCGAGCACACGACCGTCGAACGGGATGGGGAACCCCGGCTCGTTATTGATGAGGAGGAATCGGCTGATGATGTCGTTGGACCACTTGGCGACAAAGAGACCGCCGATGCCGCCGATCACCGCGAGCAGCACACTCTCCATGAACAGGGGCAGCATCAAGTGACGGCGGGAGCCGCCGAGCGCGGCGCGAATGGCGAACTCACGACTGCGGGCGAAAGCGCGCGCGACCTGCAGGCTGGCGAGGTTGGCGCACGCGATGATGAGCATCGCCAGCGAGATGACCGTCATGAGCCAGAGCAACGTGCGGCTGACGTTGTCCATGTTGGAATCATGCAACGACACGGCGCGCAGGCCGAGGCCGACGTTGTCCTTGGGCTGCTCCTGCACGAGGCGTGCGGCGATGACGGAGAGTTCGCTTTGCGCATCGCGGAGGGTGAGGCCGGGCTTGAGGCGGCCGATCGCGCTGAGCCAGCGATCGCGGAAATTGGTCTGGAAGCCCTGGAAGATGTCCTGGGGCAACAGATACTCGACCGGACCCCACACGAGCGGCGCGTCGAAGGCGGCAGGCATCACGCCCACGATCGTGTAGGGCTCGGCGTTGAGCCGCACGGTGCGCCCGATCACAGACGGATCGGAGCCGTAGCGGCGCACCCACGTGCGCTGGGTGAGGATCGCGAGGCGAGGCTGGTGGGAATTTTCCTCGGCGACGGTGAACGCGCGCCCCAGCGACGGTTGCACGCCGATGATATCGAAGAAGCTGGAGCTGACGCGCATGCCCTGCACGCGCTCGGCGGGCTGGCCGGGCTCGCCAAGCGAATAGGCGTCGCCGCTATAAAATGAGATCTTCTCGAACGACGTGGCGGCTTCGCGCAGCGCGTAAGCATTCCCCGGGCTGAAGGCGCCGCGGTCGAACTGTGGCGAGGTTGAGAAGAACCGCAGGAGCCGCTCGGGCTCTGGGTAGGGCACGTTGCGCAGGAGAAACGCGTTCGCCATGCTGAACGACGACGCGCTGAGCCCGATGCCCAGCGCCAGCATGAGCACGGCGACAACGGAGAACCCGGGCGATTTGATCAGCGAGCGAGCGGCGTGGCGTAGCGAGTGCATAGTCGAAGGCGTGCACGAGCAGGCGGAAATTATTCCTCCGCGCGCGAGAAGACTCGCCGCGCGGAGGGTTCGGGGGGACGAAGAAACTGAGCAGGGCAGCGCGCGACGCGCCGCGACGGCTTACGCCAGGGTGGGGTCGGACTCGACCTGCTCCTGCACGACGCGGCCGTCGAAGATGTGAATCGTGCGATCGGCGTGGCGGGCGAAGCGCACATCGTGCGTGACCATCACGATTGTGGCGCCGCCTTTGTGCAGTTCGGCGAGCAGCTGCATGACTGAGTCGCCGTTTTTTGAATCGAGGTTACCGGTGGGTTCGTCGGCGAGGAGCACCGCGGGTTTCCCGGCGAGGGCGCGCGCGACGGCGACGCGCTGCTGCTGACCGCCGGAGAGCTGCGAGGGCAGGTGCTTCGCGCGGTGACCCATGCCGACCTTTTCGAGGGCTTCCATCGCGGCGGCTTTGCGCTCGGCGGCGGGCATGCCGCGGTAGGTCAGCGGGAGCTCGACGTTCTCGAAAACGGTGAGATCGCCGATGAGGTTGAACGACTGGAAAATGAAACCGATCTCACGATTACGGATGCGCGCGCGCTCGGGAAGCGAGAGGCCCTGCACCGGTCGGCCGTTCAGCAGATACGTGCCGTCGGAGGGAGAATCGAGCAGGCCGAGGATGGAGAGAAGGGTGGACTTGCCGCAGCCCGAAGGGCCCGCGATGGAGACGTATTCACCCTGCCGGATGTCCAGGTGGATTCCAGACAGCGCGTGGGTTTCGACCTCGTCGGTGAGGAAGACTTTGGTGACACCTTCGAGTTTGATGAGCGATTCAGGCATGACAGGTTGGAGTTGGGGAGTGCGGTTGAGGAAGAGGCAGAGGTGGTGAACTGATTCGAAACACGCGGCAGCCGCGGAAAGTTACAGGAAATTCTGGGTTAATTGAGCTTTACGCGATCATTCGAGTCCCACTGCGACATGTCGGAGAGGATCACGCGGTCGCCGGGTTGCAGGCCGGAGACGACTTCGATCGTATTCACCGAGGAGCGGCCGAGCTGCACCTGCGTGCGGTTCGCGTAGGCGCTGGCGGGGTCCAGCTTGAAGATGTTCACGGTGCTGCGCTCCTGGCCGAAGGCGGGGCGGCCCACGAAGACGACGTCGTCGAGTCGCTCGAGTTCGATCGTGCCGTCGACGGAGAGATCGGGACGGGCGCCCCGGGGGAGTTCGCCGGTGAGCGTGACGTCGACGGTGACGGTGCCGTTTTGCACCGAGGGATCGATGCGTTTGACGACACCGGCGACGATGCCGTTGCGCGTGTCGACGCTGGCGACTTGTCCGATCTCGATGTCGCGAGCCTGCGTCTCGGCGATGCGGATTTCCGCCTTTAGCTGACGCGGATCGGCGACGCGGGCGAGATTGGTGCCGGGCTGGACCTGTGCGCCGACCTCGACGGGAAGAATTTGGAGGATGCCGCTCATGCCGGCGCGAACGGTCAGCGCTTCGAGTTCGTCCTGGCGGAGCCGGGCCTGACTGCGGAGGCGATCGACCTCGGCCTGTTTCACCGCGAGTTGCGGTTCGATGGAGTCCTTGGTGAAGGCGTAGCGCTTTTGTTCGATGGTGTTGCGCGTGGCCGCCTGCTCGGCAGTGACCTTGGAGAGGCGCAAGTCGAGCGGGGAGACGAGGCCGTCGGCGAAGAGTTGTTCGTTCACCTCGGCACGGAGCTTGGCTTGTTCGTATTCGGCGCGGGCGCTGGCGGCGGTCGACTCAGCCGCGAGCACACCGCTCTCGAGTTGCACGCGCAGATTGGCGAGTTCGGCCTCGGCGGCCTTGAGCTGCGACTCGGCGTCGGCAGCGGCGCGAACGACATCCGGGTTGGTGAGCATCAGAATGACGCTGTCGGACTCCACTTTGGCGCCGGGGCGCAGGATGATTTTGTCCACGCGGCCCTGCGTGCGCGCAGCGATCCAGGTAATATCTTCGGGCACCAAGCTGCCCAAGCCGCGGACTTGGCGCAGCATCTGCCCGCGTTTGACTTCGCCGATCCAGACGAGATTGCGCTCCACACTGGGGGCGGCCGGTTTCAGCCGGGCAAGAACCACCGTGATGCCGATGACGCCGGCCACAGCGGCCAGGCCATAGATGAGGCGCTTCTTGAATTTCGCTTTCGCTTGGGAGGGGCGCGGGATGTCCATTTGTGACCGGACATTTGCACGCGCTGTGCCAGCTCTCAGGCGATTGCATAAAATGCTAACCACCAGCGAAATACAATAGTCCCACGCGGCGACCGCCAAGTGCGACAGGCCAAACGCGGGACGGGGTTGTCCCAGAAATGGGAACCGCGGGTGGTGTTGCCCTATGGCTCACGAAGCCGCTTTGTCGCGCAGCGCAGTTTCGCCTGGCAGTGCGCTCCGCACCGTTTCCAAGCGGCGCTCCAACGTATCCAGCCGATCCTGCAACACCGCGTCGCGGCTGAGGAAGACCGGTTGGGCGCGAGTCTCGATGCCCTTGCGGAGGGTGCGCAACTGGACCGCGAGCGGAGCGCTGCGCACGTAGTAGCCGAGCAGGTTGATCGCGCGGCGCGAAGCACGCATGCGCAAGCCATCGCTCGGTCGATGCTCGCTCCACGGGTCCATCGGTTGCAGGGGAATCGCGGTGCAATCGACCTCCATCGCGGCGAGCCAATCACGCCACTTGAAATCCAGAAAATGGTCGCCGAGTCGCACCGGCACCCACGGCACTCGCAACAGATCGGCCACGATCGCACCGTGCATCGCTTCGGTGACCAAGCGGTCGCAGCCCCGCAGCTCCGCGAGAACCTGTTCGACGGGCGCGAAAGGATTGATGAAGCGCAGGCCGGCGAACTCGCAGATCGCTCGCCACGGGATGCGGCGGAGCGAGCGCCAGTGGGGCATGAAGCCGATGGGTTTTCCCGTGCGCGCGGCGGGTAGGTCGACCAGGTTCAGGAGATAAGCTGCATCCGTGACCGCGGCCTCGCGCGGCAGATGCAAAGCCGCCGCGGTGAGCGGGCCGCGCACCGCGTGGAACTCCCAGCGCGAATCCACCGCCGGCAGCGCTCCGTAGCCGCTGCCCGCTCCAAGCACCACGTAGCGCGAAGCCTCGGGGATGCCGGCCTGCAAAATCGTGCCGATCCCCAGGAAGACCACGTTGTCATCCGGCGAGAAATGCCCGGGCAACAAACGATGCCATAACCAGGGGTTCAGTGCGTCGCCGAAATTCGGGAGCGTGCGATAATAGTGCAGATGCATCGCGGCGTAGTGGTCAGCGTCGGGGTGCGGGGGTTCCCCGGGCGACTCCCTGTTCACACCAGGTCCGGCGCTCGCGTTTGGTGAGTTCCAGCCGCGACGAATTCTCCGCGGTTTGGCTCCGGTCGGCGAGCGGGTGATCCAGGTGATACACGATCGCGCGGCCGATCACGGTCTTGCACGTGAGGCCGGCATTACGCAGGCGGTGGGCGAGATCGGCATCTTCGTGTCCCCATCCGGCAAAAGCCTCGTCGTAACCATTCACGCGGAAAAAATCGTCGCGCCACATCGCGAGGTTGGAGCCTTGAACGAAGCTCAGGTCGTTGATGCGGACCGTCGGCCGCCACCGCCGCACCGCGTAGCGAAAACCGTGCAGGCGGCCGGCGAGATACCAGAGCAGTGGGTCGAAGGCGCCCGGATTCACCTGCCCGACAAAGCCCTCGCGGATGGCACCCCGGCGGCCTTGCACGAACACGCCCGGCGCGGCGAGTTTCAGGTGGTCCGAGACGAACCGGCGGTCGGGCATGCAGTCGCCGTCGAGGAATACCAAGTAATCGCCCGTCGCTGCTGCGACTGCGCGGTTCACGATGATGGTTTTGCGGAAGCCTTCGTGAGGTTGCCAGAAATGGCGGAGCGTGCAGCGCAGGCGCGGAGTTGTTTTTTCGATCAGCTTGGCCGTGCGCTCGTCCGACCCGTCGTCTGCGATCAAAATCTCGGCGGGCGCGCGGATTTGGAGCCGCAGCGCCTCCAGCACCAGCGCGATCGCGTGCGGGTTGCGCGAAGTGCTGACGATAACCGACGGATAAGTGGGCGCGGGCTTCATGGACAGCCGGAGAGCGAGCGCAGCCACCCCTCGCGTTTCAGCGTTTGCTGCAGGAAATCAGGATCAAGCGCGAGATCGCGATCCTTCACCGGTAGATGTTCGTCGTCAGCGCGGGCGAACGGAGCCACGAGGTAATCGTGCCGCAGTCCGCCGTGGTGGGAGAGGGTGCGATACTCGCGCTCCATCATCCCGGGCGCGAGGATCTGAATTACGCGCGTCCTCGGCTCGCAGAACACCAGGTTGGAGAGCGCCGCGCCATGGTTGGCAATGACGAGTTCGGCCGAGCGAAACAGACTCGCTTGGTCGACCAGGGAGAGTCCCGTGAGCTGCACGACCTCCACCCCGAAACGTTCCAGCGCCGCTTCCAGCGATCTGAGATTGGCGATCTGTCGCCGAGGGGCGTCTGAACGATCCACGAAGATCCGACGGCGCCGCTCGCGACAGGTGGTGTGTGGCAGCACGTGGCGGCGGAGAAATTCGCATGCATGCGGCGGCACGACGAACTGGTTTTGGATCAGCGGCGGCGCAAGCAGGTCTGCGACCCGCCAGGCGGGCGCCGCGTTGACATCGATGAGCTGCTGCGGGTCGAGACCGAACAGGGCGAACGCCTCGGCAACGAGAGGCGTGACGGGCCCGTTCACCAGCCAGCGAGTGAGCGGAGGGATGTCCCTAGGTTGCGGGAGATAAACGAGGCGGGCGACGCTGTTGAACAGGAAATGGAAATAGTTTCCACCGGCGGCCATGGCGGCGAGGGTGATCACCGGGCCGTCGAGCGACACCTCCCGCGGGGTGGCCATGCTGTATGCACTATGTTGATACAGCCGGCCCGGCCAGTCGTAGGATAGGTCCCACAGCAGCCGCCGATCCGCGCCGATGATTGCCCCGTGCGGCGGCACGACCAGGGCGCCGCGAAGCCGGTAAACGGGGCCGGGATCAAAGCGGACGCCCATCGGTTCGCCCACCGAAGCCTCCGCGCTACCGGGAACATACGTGGGGCCGGGCACGTGGAAGATCCCGCGTGGATGGCGCGGTCCTGCGACCTCGCCCCGCCCCGCGGCAGCGCGCAGGTAGGCCGGGGTCGTGCGCCATGCCCCCACCACAAATCGGCGCGCGCGGCGCTGCTCGATGGAACGACGCCTGAGCTCCAACACGCCCTGCGCGTATTGGACCGCAGGTGAACGCCGGAGTCGGCTGACGAACTGGCGCAGCTTGGAGCGGCGGGCGAGGGTGACGGGCATGAGGCGAGCAGGGAAGGCCCGTCTGACAGGCGCCGGAGCAAACGTTGCCCGCGAAGTTCCACCGTCGCTCTGTAAGGAAAAAACGGATACAGTCTCGGCCGCACCCCGTCGGGGCGAGCGAGGTCACCGACGCGCAGCGATTTACAGAGGTAGCTGCAGCCGTGCCACGCTGCCGCGGCCGTCAGGACGCGATTGCAACGTTAGTGTGCCGCCGTGGTTTTCCGCGATCTGGCGGCACAGGACCAGGCCGATACCCGACCCTTCCGGCTTGGTCGTGAAGAACGGCACGAAGAGGTTCCCGGGGTTGGCGATGCCGGGCCCCTCGTCTTCGATTGTGACTTCGATTTGCGAACTGCCGCGGCTCCAGCCGATGCGCACGGGCGCCGCCAGGCCGGCACTGCCTGCGACCTCGAGGGTGGCCTCGACGGCGTTTTTCACGAGGTTGATGAGCACCTGTTCAATCTGGGCTGAATCGCACGCGAACTCAGTCTCAGGGCCGGAGGCTACCACGACGGGAAGGCGGGTCTCCAGCGCGGCGACGCGTTGGATGATCGCGCCCAGATCACAGGAGTTGCGGGTCGGCACGGGCAGGCGTGCGAGCCGTGCGTAAGCCTGCATGAAACGCCCGAGATTGTCCGCGCGCGACGCGATCACATCGAGGCCGGAGCGCATGTCGTCCTCCCAATCGGGAGCGCGTTTTTCCCGCTTGAGCAGAGTCCCCAGGCTGCCCGCGATCGATTTGATTGGCGCCAGCGAGTTGTTGAGTTCGTGGCCGAGCACGCGCACGAGCCGTTGCCAGGCGCGCAACTCCTCCTCCCGAAGCGTCCGGCTCAAGTCACCGATGACGAGCAGATGGTGGGGCCGACCGCCTTCGCGAAACTGGCTGCGTCGCATGCCCCAGCGCCCGGTGGAACCGGGGAAAGTGGTGTTGGTGAGCAGTCGGGTGGGATCACCCGAGAGACATTCGGCGAGGCCGAGTTCGCCCGCGTCCCGGCCCAGGATGCGCTCGGCGGGTTTGGCGAGCAATCGTTGGCCGGCCTGATTGGCGAGGCGCAGTTTGCCTTCGGCGTCGAAGGCGAAGATCGCGACCTCGATCTCCTCCATCACGGTGCGGAGGAGCGCCGTGGCTTCGAGGGCACTAAGTCGCTGCTCCTGCAGCGTCCGACTCAGCGTATTGATCTCGGCCATCACGTCGCCGAGAGGCTCGTCGCGTCGGGCGCCGCGCGCCCGCACGGAGAAATCGCCTTCACGCAAGGCCGACAGCAGGTTGGCCATGGTTTGCAACGGGCGCACGACGCGCACCTGCACGGCGATCGCAAAGCCGAGCCAGCACCCTGCGATCACGAGTGTCAGCGTCCACTGAACCTTGGGGGTATAATCGCCGCGCCAAAGCGCCCACATCACGATGGCGACCGCCGGTGCGCCGCTCGCGAGTGTCTGCAGAAATACCATCTGCTCGTGCGAGATCCGGCGGTGAGGTGAGGGCATGTGGCTGGAGCCGCAGAAAAGGCGAACCTGGCGCAGTTCTACGGGAGGCGGGTGTCGGCAAGGGCGTAGTTTCCGATCGCCAGCCGCGGCGAGCCTAAACTGATGACGACCGGCAGGCGTTCTCGCTGCGGTGCCGCTACACTTCGGTTCGGCAGGGGATGCGTCAGCCCGTCGTAGCGCGCGTTTTCGTTGTCGCTGGCTCGCGCGCGGCGATGGGACGCGAAGCTGGGATCGCGCGTTTGATCGCCGGGCCGCAGGATGGCGTGCTTCATGTCCGCCCTTGCTTACGCTGGCTGCGCATCATCGCGGCCGGCAATCACAGGCCGTATTTTTCGAGGCGGCGGTAGAAGGCGCTGCGGCTCAGGCCGAGTTCTTCGGCGGCTCGGCGCGCGTTGCCGTCGCAGCGGGCGAGGGTCTTTTTGATGAGGAACGCTTCCACTTCCTCGATGCTCATTTCCTCGAGGTGGGGCGTCGCTTCCGCTGCGACATGCAGGCCGAGATCCGAGGCGCGTATGACCTTGCCCTGCGCCATCAGCACGCCGCGCTCCACCGCATGGTCGAGTTCGCGCACGTTGCCCGGCCAACGGTAATCGCGCATCGTCTGCACCGCGGGTTCGTCGAAACCCGTGATCGCTTTCCGATAGCGCTCCACGTGCTGTTTCAGGAAATGCTGCGCCAGCAGCTCGATGTCCTCGCGCCGCTCGCGCAGCGGCGGCAAGTGGATGTGAATGGTGTTCAGCCGGAACAGGAGATCCTGGCGGAATTTCCCCGCGGCGACCTCGACCTGCAGGTCCGCGTTGGTGGCTGCGATCAGCCGCACGCTCGCGTGATAGGTGCGGGAGGAACCTACGCGTTCGAAATCGCCGGTCTCGATGGTGCGCAGCAGCTTCGCCTGCTGGCTCATCGGGATGTTGCCGATCTCGTCCATGAACAAAGTCCCGCCGTCCGCCAGTTCGAACCGGCCCGCGCGATCGCTCTTGGCGTCGGTAAACGCGCCGCGCACATGCCCGAAGAGCTCGCTCTCGAATACGCCCTCGGGCAGGCCGCCCATGTTGACCGAGATGAAAGGTTTGCCCGCGCGGATCGACACGGCGTGCAACGCCTGGGCGACCACGCCTTTGCCGGTGCCGTTCTCGCCGGTGATCAGCACGTTCGCGTCCGATGGACCCACGCGCGAGATCACTTCGAGCACCGGACGCATCGCCGCGGACTGCGCGATCAACGTCGGGCCTCCCTTGCCGCGGAGAATCTGGTTCTCCTCCTCCAGCCGCCGGTAGGCGCGGACTGCGCTGCCGAGCTCGATCTGGTTCTTGACGATGGCGAGCAAGCGCGGGTTATCCCACGGCTTGGTGATGAAATCGCGCGCACCGCGGCGCATGGCCTCGACGGCCACATCGACGCTCGCCCACGCGGTCATGACGACGACCGGCAGCGAGGAGTCGATCGACTGCAGTTTCTGCAACAAATCGAGTCCCTCCTGGCCCGAGGTCGTGTCCCGCGTGTAGTTGAGGTCCATCAGGAGAAGCGCGAAAGCACGCGCCTCCACTGCCTTCACGACCGCCGCCGGGGACTTCACCGTCTCGATTTGATAGCCTTCTGATTTCAGCAGCAGGCGCAGTGCTTCGAGCACGTCCTGCTGGTCATCGGCGATGAGAATACGCGAGACCGAGTTGTCCGGGGCGACCATGGGGAAGGGAGTGACGAAACGTGCCGCAAACGTGTCAAGCGGCCAGACGATGCGAATTTGCCGCCTTGCCGCGACCGCACTTTGCGCCCGTCGGTCGGCTGCACCGGGCCATCCCGGTGCGGTCGCCGAAGCGGCGCGAGTAGTCGCTGATGAACATCAGCGACACCAACGCGGAGACGAACAAAGCGCCGGTCGTCTCGAGGTTGATGGCAGCAGGCAGAGAGGCGCCGAGCATGTCGGCAAACGCGACGCACGGGTAACCCGCGGCAGTGAGGAGGGCGATGATCTTGATTGTGGTCTTCATAAGTGTGGGTGGTTGTGCGCGCTCTATTGCACCGCGCGTGCCAACCCAAATAAGCATGCCCAAAAGGCGTAATAACAACGATATGAGAATTTACCCGTGAAAGCAGCTACTTCGATTTCGACCGCGACTGGGAACGCGACATCCCAAAAGTGGGAAGAAAATCCGCGCTCAGAAAAACTCTTGCCTCACAGGGAGCCGTGGGTCTTTGTGACCGTTCTCTTGTTCGGGCTGTAGCGTAGCCTGGTAGCGCGCTTGCATGGGGTGCAAGAGGTCGTGAGTTCGAATCTCACCAGCCCGACCATCTTCGATCTGTGGATCGAACGTGCTCTGTTTGAGCCATTTACCGCCTCTTGGCTCGACTGGCGCCGGACTTTGGCTCGACTCGGCGCGCCGTGTGTCTCGACCGTGTCCACACCGTGGCTCGACCCGGTGCGCCCTGTGTCCCGACTCGGTCCGCACGCGAGCACGACCGGACGCGCACGTTGGCGAGACTCGGTTGCGGGGCACTGGTCCGGTTTCTGCGGTTCCATGACGCGATGATTGTTCGCTCCGACTCTCCGGGTTCACCTTCCGTGTGGTGGTTTGTCGCGTTGGCTGCCGCGCTGGTCTTGGCGTCGAGCGTGCGCCTGCCGGATGTGTCCGGCGTCGTGCGGTTCGGCCACTTCGACAAGATCGTTCATTTTCTGATGTTCGGCCTGCTCGCCACGCTCGCGGCTCGGTTACGCTGGGTGCAGGCGCAACGCCCTTTTGGCATCTATACCGCGATCATCATCGTCTCGCTTTTCGGCGCAACGGACGAGTGGCATCAGCAGTTCACCGCGGGGCGCAGCGTCGAGCTTGCGGATTGGATTGTCGACACGCTCGGCGCTGCCGTCGCGGTGGTGCTCTACACCCGTTGGCGAAGTTATCGGCACATGCTCGAACGACCGGTGTGGGGACGGGTCAACCGCCGCGTTGAAATCGTGTCGAAGCCGTGCCTAATCGCGACCGATGGATTCCGCCGAAGCCTTGAAACAGATCGCTCGCCTGCGCCAGCAGATCGCGCGGCATGACGAGTTGTATTACCGGCGTGCGCAGCCGGAGATCACGGACTTCGATTACGACGCGCTGAAACAGGAGCTCGCCGCCCTCGAGCAGCGGTTTCCGCAGTTCGCGAGCGCGGAGTCGGTCACCCAGCAAGTCGGTGACGACCGCACCGAGGGTTTTCAGATCTACCGCCATCGCGAGCGGATGATGAGCCTCGACAACACCTACTCGGAGGAGGAGCTGCGGGAGTTTCACGCACGGCTCGTGCGGGATCTGGAGCGGGCGGAGCTTACGTTCGTGGTGGAGCCGAAGATCGACGGGCTCGCTGTGAGTGTAACCTACGAAAAGGGGAAGCTCGTGCGCGCGGTCACCCGCGGCAACGGGGTGGAGGGCGACGACATCACGGCGAACGCACTCACGATCAGGACGCTTCCCCGCACCCTGGCGAAGGCGGACGGGGTGCCGATCCCGGACGTGATCGAAATTCGCGGAGAGGTTTTTCTGACCACCGCCGAATTCCAGCGCATCAACAAGCTGCGCGAAGAGGCGGGCGAGCCGCTGTATGCCAACCCGCGCAACCTCGCCGCCGGCACGATCAAGCAGCTCGACTCGCGCGAGGTCGCACAGCGGAAGCTCGAGATCGTGCTTTATGGTCGCGGTCACGTGGAGCCGATGTCGGCGCTGCCGGAGACGCAGACGCAGTTTCACGGCTGGGTGAAAGCGTGGGGATTGCCCACAGTGGAGCAGTTCTGGACCGTCACCGGCGCGGAGGCCGTGTGGGGCGCTATCCAGAAACTGGATACGCTGCGCGATTCGTTCGCGTATGCGACCGACGGTGCGGTGGTGAAGCTCGATTCGGTGCCGCTGCAGCGTCGCGCGGGTTCCACGAGCAAGTCGCCGCGCTGGGCCATGGCGTATAAGTTCGCGCCTGATCGCGCCGAAACACGCCTCAAGGCGATCACGATCCAGGTGGGGCGCACCGGCGTGCTTACACCCGTCGCGGAATTGGAGCCGGTGCAGCTCGCGGGCACGACGGTCGCTCGGGCGACGTTGCACAACCGCGATGAGATTGCGCGCAAGGACATCCGCGTGGGCGATTTCGTGCTCGTCGAGAAGGCCGGCGAAATCATCCCTGCCGTCGTGGCGGTGAATACCGCACGCCGCACGCCCGAATGCGTGCCGCATGTGTTCCCGGAACGTTGCCCGGAATGCGCGACGCCGGTGGTGCAGCTCGAGGGCGAGGTCGCGGTGCGCTGCCCGAACTTCGAATGTCCCGTGCAGGTGCGCCGACGCGTGCAACATTTTGCGTCGAAGGCGTGCGTTGACATCGAGGGCCTCGGCGAGGCGATGGTCGACGTGCTCGTCGGGAAGGGATGGGTGCGCAGCGTGCCCGACATTTACCGGCTGCGTCGCGAGGATCTGCTGAGCCTCGGGAAAAACGTGGGCAAGTCCTCCGACAACCTCCTGGCCGCAATCGAGGCGAGCAAGCGTGCAGAGTTGTGGCGTTTCATCCACGGCTTGGGTGTGCCGCACGTGGGCGCCGCGGCTGCGAAGGATCTGGCCCGGAAGTTCCGCAGTCTCGATGCGCTGGCGACCGCGAAGTTCGAAGATTTCATCGCGGGGAAAGAGTCCGTCATCAGCGGCATCGGCGAGACGATGGCGCTCGCGATCCTCGCCTATTTCAACGAGCCCCGGAATCGCGCGACGGTGAACGAACTGATCGCGGTGGGCGTCGACCCGGTTGTGCCGGCCGCCGGCAGCGCGCTTGCCGGCAAGACGTTCGTGCTGACGGGCACGCTGCCCACGCTCACGCGCGATGATGCGTCGGCGCAAATTGAGGCGGCGGGCGGGAAGGTGAGTGGCAGCGTGAGCAAGAAAACGCACTACGTCGTCGCGGGGGCTGAAGCGGGTTCGAAACTGGAGAAGGCGCAGGCGCTCGGGGTGCCGATAATCGACGAAGCACAGCTGCTCGAACTGCTGGGCGGCTCGTAGTTGAAGGCCACGTAGAATTCCGGGAAGTCACTACGGGAAATCGTCGGGGGCCCGCGGAGCGCTCCGTAAGTTGCGCTCCATCAAGCGATTCGAGGGCGCGCACGCACGTTCCTTTCCTCGCCCCGGCGGGGCGGTGAACTGGAGCGAGCACACCGGGTCAGGACGCCCGGTCCCGCCATCGAGCGCGGGCCGCACGTTACCATGTCCGATTCGCGTCCGTTTCCCAATCCCCTCCCTCCGCCGGGTGCCCCGCACCCGCGCGCTTCGGTGGCGGACGCGATCCGGCAGAAGGATTGGAACGCTTCGCAACTCGGCGCGCGGCATCGATGGCCGCCATGTCTCAATTTGCTGGTGGACGCGATCCAGTCGCAGCCGTTTCCCATGCTGGTGGTGTGGGGGAGGGAGATGATCCTCTTTTTCAACGAAGCGT
The DNA here is from genome assembly GCA_023410155.1 of Verrucomicrobiota bacterium. Lineage (GTDB taxonomy): Bacteria > Verrucomicrobiota > Verrucomicrobiia > Opitutales > Opitutaceae > Opitutus. Next base: position 41,724 of record JAEYQF010000128.1, read on the forward strand.
ATTTGCGCTTTTCGCCCGAGACGGGAACCGAGGCGCTGGGGCGCCCGCTGAAGGATGTATTTCCAAAGTGGATACCGATGGTCCAGCCCATCGGGGACCGGATCGCGAAGGGCGAGCCGGTTTCCCTTCGCCGTCAGCCCATGGCGACCCGTGAGTGGGGCACGATCTACGTAGATGTGGGTTGCAGTCCACTCCGGGATGAAGGCGGCGCCGTCGTGGGAGCGCTGGTGGTGCTGCACGACGCAGGGAGCCCGGCGTCACCTGACCCACCCACGGGAGGCCACCCAGCCCCCGAGGCAATCACGCGCGCCCAGCGGCTGGCTCGCGATGCGGTGCAATCCGGTTGGTGGCACTATGATCCGCGGACACAAACCGTGCTGTGGGATGAGCGTTTGCGCGCCCTGTTCGGCGAACTCGACGCTCGTCCCACGCTGGAGCGGCTGCTGGAGAAGGTGCACGCCGAGGATCGTGAGCGGGTGCGCGCAGAACTCGCGCGAGTCGTGCACTCGGACGGAACCGCCACATTTCGCACCCAGCACCGGATCGTCGACGCCCGCTCGGGCGTGGTCCGTTGGATCGAATCTGCCGGCCAGGCGATCTTTGAAGGCGAGGGACCCGAGCGCCGGGCGGTGGCAGTCTACGGTGCGTCGACCGATATC